>NZ_JAVUPQ010000032.1:0-46375 GCF_032029835.1 Escherichia sp. AM3
CTGATAGAAACAGAAGCCACTGGAGCACCTCAAAAACACCATCATACACTAAATCAGTAAGTTGGCAGCATCACCGATAAGAGGGCACTTTAAATTTCGCCATATTTTGTTCGCAGAAGCGGAAAAATTCCTCTTCGCTCAATGTTTCACCTTCATTCAGTACCACAAATGCTTTGATGGCTTCATCGCGAATCGAATCTTTAATACCCACAACCACGATGTCCTGAATTTTCGGATGGGTGGCGATGATATTTTCCAGCTCCACGCAGGAGACATTCTCGCCACCGCGTTTGATCATATTGCAGCGGCGATCGACGAAATAAAAAAAGCCCTCTTCGTCGCGGTATCCGGTATCGCCGGTATGCAGCCAGCCATCGGCTTCCAGCACTTTCGCAGTGGCTTGTGGGTTGAGAAAGTACTCTTTGAAGATGGTTTTCCCAGGTATGCCTTTAATGCAGATTTCACCGATCTCACCAGCCGGGAGCGGGCGATTGTGATCGTCGCGGATCTCCGCTTCGTAGCAAAACCCCACCCGACCAATCGACGGCCAGCGTCGTTTATCGCCAGGACGATCGCCGATAATGCCCACAATGGTTTCCGTCATCCCATAAGACGTCAGCAAGCGAACGCCGAAGCGTTCACAAAACGCATCTTTTTCCTGCTCCGACAAGTTGAGATAAAACATCACTTCCCGCAGGCGGTGTTGCTGATCGTTCGCTGAAGGCGGCTGTACCATCAACGTACGGATCATCATCGGAATACATTCGGTAACGGTGGCGCGGTACTTCTGTACCTGTCCCCAGAAGGCGCGGGCGCTGTATTTCTCGACCAGCACAAAGGTGGCCCCGGCAGAAAACGCCGCCATCGCCGCAGTACACTGGCAATCGATATGAAACGCAGGCATTACCGTCAGGTAGACGTCATCGTCACGCAGTGCACACTGCCAGGCGGAGTAATATCCAGCGAAGCGCAGGTTGTAATGGGTAATCACCACACCTTTCGGTCGGGAGGTGGTGCCGGAGGTGAAGAGAATTTCCGCCGTATCGTCAGTCGATAGCGGCGGTGCATAGCACAAGGTGGCAGGTTGTTGATTTTTCAGTTGAGTAAACGAACTCACGCCATCATCAGCGGGAAGTGCCACATCTGTCAGGCAAATGTGCCGCAATTGAGTGGCATCTTCCTGCTGAATCTGTTGATACATAGGATAGAATTGCGCACTGGTCACCAGCAGGCACGCCTGGCTATTTTGCAGGATCCACGCGCTTTCCTCGCACAACAGGCGGGCGTTAATCGGCACCATAATCGCGCCAATTTTTGCCAGCCCGAACCAGCAAAAGATAAATTCCGGGCAGTTGTCGAGATGTAGTGCAACCTTGTCGCCTTTGCGAATCCCCAGCGTATAAAACAGGTTTGCCGTGCGGTTAATCTCCTGATTTAACTCAAGATAACTATACCGGTTAACGACTCCGCCGCTGGATTCACAAATCAGCGCCGTTTTATGACCGTAAACGTCCGCAAGATCGTCCCACATTTGACGTAGATGTTGTCCGCCAATGATATCCATTGCACCTCTATCCATTTTTGTTCGTTTGTTATTGGGCGGGCGCTAGTCAGGCAAGCCGACTGACGCCACGCGTTTAGTCCTCAACTTTGGCCAGACCTTTGCTGACCAACTCCTGAATGTCGTTTTCGCTGTAGCCGATATTTTTCAAAATGGCAGCCGTGTCCATGCCATGTGAGGGCATTCCGCGCCAGATTTGTCCGGGGTTATTTTTGAATTTCGGCATGATGTTCGGCCCTTTGCAGGTGCGACCATCCATCGTTTGCCACTGAGTGATTGATTCGCGAGCCACATACTGTGGATTGCTTTCCAGTTCCGGTACGGTCAGCACTTTGGCGCAGGCGATATTCAGTTCAGCAAAGCGTTCTTTTACTTCCGCGATGGTATGTGTCGCCAGCCAGGCATCGAGTTTCTCTTCAACCAGTGGGCCGTAAGGGCATTCGATACGGTGGATAAGCTGAGTGCCTTCCGGGATTTCTGGCGTGCCAAGCAGATGTGCGAGGCCAATATCTTTAAAGCACTCTTCAATTTGGGTAATGCCCACCAGTTCCATCACGATGTAGCCGTCGGCACATTTATACAGACCGCAACCGGCGTAGTAGGGATCTTTACCTTTGCTCATGCGCGGGCACATTTCGCCGCCGTTGAAGTAATCCATCATGAAGTACTGGCCCATACGCAGCATCACTTCATACATGGCGATGTCGATACTTTCGCCTTTACCGGTTTCACGCACTTTATGCAGTGCTGCCAGCGCCGCCGTGGTGGCGGTCAGGCCAGAAAAGTAATCGGCGGTATACGGGAAGGCAGGCATTGGCTGGTCAACATCACCGTTCTGAATCAGGTAACCACTAAAGGCCTGGGCGATAGTGTTATAGGCCGGAAGATTGGTGTACTCCTCGGTGCCGTACTGACCAAAACCGGACAGGTGAGCGATAACCAGTTTCGGGTTGTGCTGCCACAGTACTTCATCGGTAATGCCACGACGGGCAAAGGCCGGACCTTTACTGGCTTCGATGAAGATATCGGTGGTTTCCATTAATTTCAGAAACGCTTCGCGGCCTTCATCTTTGAAAATATTTAACGACAGCGCGTGCAAATTGCGGCGGGAGAGTTGCGGGTAGTTCGGTTGAACGCGAATGGTGTCGGCCCAGGCGACGTTCTCGATCCAGATAACTTCCGCGCCCCATTCTGCGAACATTTGCCCGGCAAACGGTCCGGCGATTTCGATACCGGAGAAGACAACGCGCAATCCGGCCAACGGCCCGAATTTCGGCATGGGTAGATGATCCATTATTTGCTCCTGAAAAATTTATGTAGCGCATGACTGCCGGATGCGGCGTAAACGCTTTATCCGGCCTACATTCGTGCTCCCGTAGGCCTGATAAGACGCATCAGCGTCGCATCAGGCAGCGCACGGACTTAGCGGTATTGCTTCAGCACCGCACGACCCAGCGTCAGGATCTGCATTTCGTCAGATCCCCCGGAGACGCGGTCTACACGCAGATCACGCCAGAAGCGGCTGATGCGGTGGTTGCCCGCAATCCCGACACCGCCCAGCACCTGCATTGCGCTATCCACAACTTCAAATGCCGCATTGGCGCAGAAGTATTTGCACATCGCTGCATCGCCAGAGGTGATGGTGCCGTTGTCTGCTTTCCACGCTGCTTCATACAGCATGTTTTTCATGGAGTTTAATTTGATCGCCATGTGGGCGAATTTTTCCTGAATCAACTGGAAACGACCAATAGCCTCGCCAAACTGCACGCGCTGATTGGCGTAGCGCGCCGCATCTTCAAAGGCGCACATCGCCGTACCGTAGTTGGTGAGGGCTACCAGGAAACGTTCATGGTCGAACTCTTCTTTGACGCGGTTAAAGCCGTTACCTTCCCGACCGAACATGTCTTTCTCGTCCAGTTCCACGTCGTCAAAGGTGATTTCACAGCAGCTATCCATACGCAGACCGAGCTTTTCAAGTTTGGTCACTTTGATGCCCGGTTTGCTCATATCAACAAACCATTCGGTGTAGACAGGTTTGTCCGGAGAAGCCCCGTCGCGCGCCATCACCACGATGTACGGGGTGTAGGCGCTGCTGGTAATAAAACACTTACTACCATTAAGATAAATCTTACCATTTCTACGGGTATAAGTCGTTTTCAGGCTACCCACGTCGGAGCCCGCGCCCGGTTCGGTAATCGCTGAGTTCCACATCTGCTTACCGGTGCCGCGGAAAGCCATAATTTTGTCGATCTGCTCTTGTGTGCCTTCGCGCAGGAAGGTGTTGAACCCGCCCGGCAACTGGTACAGCACATAGGTTGGTGCCCCCAGACGTCCCAGCTCCATCCACACGGCGGCGAGAGTAACAAACCCCGCGTCCAGACCACCGTGCTCTTCAGGGATCAGCAGACTGTCGATACCCATATCCGCCAGTGCTTTGACAAAACGTTCCGGGTAGACGCTGTCACGGTCGCACTCGGCAAAATAGGCCTCCCAGTTTTCGCTGGCCATCAGTTCGCGGATACCGGCGACAAACAGTTCCTGCTCATCATTTAAATTAAAATCCATCTTTCAACCTCTTGATATTTTGGGGGTTAATTAATCTTTCCAGTTCTGTTTCGCGTCTTTAATAAAGGAGAGCGTCACCATAATGTTGACGAAGAACAGCGGGCATCCTCCGGCGATAATGGCGGTTTGAATCGGTTTCAGGCCGCCGAGCGCCAGCAGAACAATACCGATAATGCCAACCAGAATTGACCAACCGATACGCACCAGCAGCGGTGGTTCTTCACCATCGCGTACTTCGCGGCAAGTGGACATCGCCAGGGTATAAGAGCAGGCGTTAACCAGCGTAACGGTGGCAATAAAGCAGAGGATGAAGAAGCCCCACATGGTGGCGGTGCTGAGTGGCAGAGCGGCCCAGGTTTCGATGATGGCGCGCGCCACACCGTACTGTTCGATCAGATTTGGAATGTTGATGATGTTTTTATCCATCAACAGCAGAGTGTTACTACCGAGCACGGTCCACAGGATCCAGGTTGACGCTGTCAGCCCCAGCACCATGCCGAAGCACAGTTCACGCACAGTACGACCACGGGAGATGCGGGCGAGGAAGATACTCATCTGGATGGCGTAAATCACCCACCATGCCCAGTAGAACACGGTCCAGCCCTGCGGGAAGCCGCCTTTAGCGATGGGATCGGTATAGAACAACATGCGCGGCAGATACATCAGCAACATCCCCACCGAATCGGTGAAGTAGTTCATGATGAAGCTGGCACCGCTGACAATGAACACCCAACCCAGCATCAGGAAGCTCAGGTAACTACGCACGTCACTGGCGATACGTACCCCTTTTTGCAGACCGCAAGCGACGCAAATGGCGTTGAGGATAATCCAGCAGGTAATGATGATAGCGTCCAGTTGCAGGGTATGCGGAATGCCAAACAACCATTGCATACACTCGGTCACCAGCGGCGTGGCAAGGCCCAGACTGGTACCCATCGCGAAGATCAAGGCGACGAGATAGAAGTTGTCGACGATAGTGCCGAACAACCCTTTGACGTGTTTTTCACCTACCAGCGGCACCAGTGTCGAGCTGGGGCGAATCACTTCCATTTTGCGGACAAAGAAGAAGTAAGCGAAGGCGACTGAAAGGAAGCTGTAAGTGGCCCACGGCAGAGGTCCCCAGTGGAACAAGCTGTAAGCCAGCCCCAACTCTTTCGCGCCTGTCGAGTTCGGTTCTAAGCCAAACGGCGGGGTGGAGATGTAGTAGTAGATCTCAATCGATCCCCAGAACAGTACGGCAGCAGACGTACAGGAGGCGAACATCATAAAGATCCAACTGGCGGTACTAAATTCAGGTGGTTCGTTACCTAAACGCTTTTTGGCATACGGGCCAAACACCAGCCAGAACCAACCGAAAAGCATCACCACCATATACCATTCAAATGCCCATCCCCATACATTGGTGACGTAACTGAATACAGCATTAATAACGACATTCGCTGCATCCAGATCTCTGACTGTAAGCCAACAAAGTATGCCGACGATTATTAACGGCGGAAAGAAAACCTTCGGTTCTATTCCCGTTTTTCTCTTTTCATTCTTCATGAGTTAATTCCACTGTGAAAACGAATATTTATTTTGCGTTCCCGTTTGTTTTATTTTTGTTAACATTTAATATAATTATTATTAACCTCGTGGACGCGTTAATGGCTAACTCATAATGGGTATTCAATAAGCTGCATTCTGTGATTGTTATCACGTTTTTGTTTCGGGTGAATAGAGGGCGCTTTTCTCGTTAATTTTGATTATTAATCAGTTTGTTATGTTTTGTTGTGAGTAAAAAAATAGCATCTGACTTTCAATATTGGTGATCCATAAAGCAATATTGAAAATTTCTTTTTGCTACGCCATTTTTTCAATATTGGTGAGGAACTTAACAATATTGAAAGTTGAATTTATCTGCGTGTGACATTTTCAATATTGGTGATTAAAGTTTTATTTCCAAATTAAAGGGCGTGATATCTGTAATTAACACCACCGATATGAACGACGTTTACTTCATGATTTCTGGAGATGCAATGAAGATTATTACTTGCTATAAGTGCGTGCCTGATGAACAGGATATTGCGGTCAATAATGCTGATGGTTCATTAGACTTCAGCAAAGCCGATGCCAAAATAAGCCAATACGATCTGAACGCTATTGAAGCGGCTTGCCAGCTAAAGCAACAGGCAGCAGAGGCGCAGGTGACGGCCTTAAGTGTGGGCGGTAAAGCCCTGACCAACGCCAAAGGGCGTAAAGATGTGCTATCGCGCGGCCCGGATGAACTGATTGTGGTGATTGATGACCAGTTCGAGCAGGCACTGCCGCAACAAACGGCGAGCGCACTGGCTGCAGCCGCCCAGAAAGCAGGCTTTGATTTGATCCTCTGTGGCGATGGTTCTTCCGACCTTTATGCCCAGCAGGTTGGTCTGCTGGTGGGCGAAATCCTCAATATTCCGGCAGTTAACGGCGTCAGCAAAATTATCTCCCTGACGGCAGATACCCTCACCGTTGAGCGCGAACTGGAAGATGAAACAGAAACGTTAAGCATTCCGCTGCCTGCGGTTGTTGCTGTTTCCACTGATATCAACTCCCCACAAATTCCTTCGATGAAAGCCATTCTCGGCGCGGCGAAAAAGCCAGTCCAGGTATGGTCGGCGGCGGATATCGGTTTTAACGCAGAGGCAGCCTGGTCAGAACAACAGGTTGCCGCGCCGAAACAGCGCGAGCGTCAGCGCATCGTGATTGAAGGCGACGGCGAAGAACAGATCGCCGCATTTGCTGAAAATCTTCGCAAAGTCATTTAATTACAGGGGATGCTATGAACACGTTTTCTCAAGTCTGGGTATTCAGCGATACCCCTTCTCGTCTGCCGGAACTGATGAACGGTGCGCAGGCTTTAGCTAATCAAATCAATGCCTTTGTCCTCAATGATGCCGACGGCGCACAGGCAATCCAGCTCGGCGCTAATCATGTCTGGAAATTAAACGGCAAACCGGACGATCGGATGATCGAAGATTACGCCGGTGTCATGGCTGACACTATTCGCCAGCACGGCGCAGACGGTCTGGTGCTGTTGCCAAACACCCGTCGCGGCAAATTACTGGCGGCAAAACTGGGTTATCGCCTTAAAGCGGCGGTGTCTAACGATGCCAGCACCGTCAGCGTACAGGACGGTAAAGCGACAGTGAAACACATGGTTTACGGCGGTCTGGCGATTGGCGAAGAACGCATTGCCACGCCGTATGCGGTACTGACCATCAGCAGCGGCACGTTCGATGCGGCTCAGCCAGACGCGTCACGCACTGGTGAAACGCACACCGTGGAGTGGCAGGCTCCGGCTGTGGCGATTACCCGCACGGCAACCCAGGCGCGCCAGAGCAACAGCGTCGATCTCGACAAAGCCCGTCTGGTAGTCAGCGTCGGTCGCGGCATTGGCAGCAAAGAGAACATTGCGCTGGCAGAACAGCTTTGCAAGGCGATAGGTGCGGAGTTGGCCTGTTCTCGTCCGGTGGCGGAAAACGAAAAATGGATGGAGCACGAACGCTATGTCGGTATCTCCAACCTGATGCTGAAACCTGAATTGTATCTGGCGGTGGGGATCTCCGGGCAGATCCAGCACATGGTTGGTGCTAATGCATCGCAAACCATTTTCGCCATCAATAAAGATAAAAATGCGCCGATCTTCCAGTACGCGGATTACGGCATTGTTGGCGATGCCGTGAAGATCCTTCCGGCACTGACCGCAGCTTTAGCGCGTTGATCCACTCTGGCAGGGCTGCATTACGGCTCTGCCGCTGACAGGGAGCTCTTATGTCCGAAGATATCTTTGACGCCATCATCGTCGGTGCAGGGCTTGCCGGTTCGGTTGCCGCACTGGTGCTCGCCCGCGAAGGGGCGCAAGTGTTAGTTATCGAGCGTGGCAATTCCGCAGGTGCCAAGAACGTTACTGGCGGGCGTCTCTATGCCCACAGTCTGGAACACATTATTCCAGGTTTCGCTGAATCCGCCCCCGTAGAACGCCTGATCACCCATGAAAAACTCGCGTTTATGACGGAAAAGTCAGCGATGACTATGGACTACTGCAACGGTGACGAAACCTCGCCATCCCAGCGTTCTTACTCCGTTTTGCGCAGTAAATTTGATGCCTGGTTGATGGAGCAGGCCGAAGAAGCGGGCGCGCAGTTAATTACCGGGATCCGTGTCGATAACCTCGTACAGCGCGATGGCAAAGTCGTCGGTGTAGAAGCCGATGGCGATGTGATTGAAGCGAAAACGGTGATCCTTGCTGATGGGGTGAACTCCATCCTTGCCGAAAAATTGGGGATGGCAAAACGCGTCAAACCGACGGATGTGGCGGTTGGCGTGAAGGAACTGATCGAGTTACCGAAGTCGGTTATTGAAGACCGTTTTCAGTTGCAGGGTAATCAGGGGGCGGCTTGCCTGTTTGCGGGATCACCCACCGATGGCCTGATGGGCGGCGGTTTTCTTTATACCAATGAAAACACCCTGTCGCTGGGGCTGGTTTGTGGTCTGCATCATCTGCATGACGCGAAAAAATCGGTGCCGCAAATGCTGGAAGATTTCAAACAGCATCCGGCAGTTGCACCGCTGATCGCGGGCGGCAAGCTGGTGGAATATTCCGCTCACGTAGTGCCGGAAGCAGGCATCAACATGCTGCCGGAGTTGGTTGGTGACGGCGTATTGATTGCCGGTGATGCCGCCGGAATGTGTATGAACCTCGGTTTTACCATTCGCGGTATGGATCTGGCGATTGCCGCCGGGGAAGCCGCAGCAAAAACCGTGCTTTCAGCGATGAAAAGCGACGATTTCAGTAAGCAAAAACTGGCGGAATATCGTCAGCATCTTGAGAGTGGTCCGCTGCGCGATATGCGTATGTATCAGAAACTACCGGCGTTCCTTGATAACCCACGCATGTTTAGCGGCTACCCGGAACTGGCGGTGGGCGTGGCGCGTGACCTGTTCACCATTGACGGCAGTGCGCCAGAACTGATGCGCAAGAAAATCCTCCGCCACGGTAAGAAAGTGGGCTTCATCAATCTAATCAAGGATGGCATGAAAGGAGTGACCGTTTTATGACTTCTCCCGTCAATGTGGACGTCAAACTGGGCGTCAATAAATTCAATGTCGATGAAGAGCATCCGCACATTGTTGTGAAGGCCGATGCTGATAAACAGGCGCTGGAGCTGCTGGTGAAAGCGTGCCCCGCAGGTCTGTACAAGAAGCAGGATGACGGCAGTGTGCGCTTCGATTACGCCGGATGTCTGGAGTGCGGCACCTGTCGCATTCTGGGGCTGGGGTCGGCGCTGGAACAGTGGGAATACCCGCGCGGCACCTTTGGTGTGGAGTTCCGTTACGGCTGATGTTGGTTTGATACGTAACGCCGTACTGACTCTCATTGCAAAAAAACAGGAATAACCCATGCAACCGTCCAGAAACTTTGACGATCTCAAATTCTCCTCTATTCACCGCCGCATTTTGCTGTGGGGAAGCGGTGGTCCGTTTCTGGATGGTTATGTACTGGTAATGATTGGCGTGGCGCTGGAGCAACTGACCCCGGCGCTGAAACTGGACGCTGACTGGATTGGCTTGCTGGGCGCGGGAACGCTCGCCGGGCTGTTCGTTGGCACATCGCTGTTTGGCTATATCTCCGATAAAGTCGGACGGCGCAAAATGTTCCTCATTGATATCATCGCCATCGGCGTGATATCGGTGGCGACGATGTTTGTTTCATCCCCCGTCGAACTGTTGGTGATGCGGGTACTTATCGGCATTGTCATCGGTGCAGATTATCCCATCGCCACCTCAATGATCACCGAGTTCTCCAGTACCCGTCAGCGGGCGTTTTCCATCAGCTTTATTGCCGCGATGTGGTATGTCGGCGCGACCTGTGCCGATCTGGTCGGCTACTGGCTTTATGATGTGGAAGGCGGCTGGCGCTGGATGCTGGGTAGCGCGGCGATCCCCTGTTTGTTGATTTTGATTGGTCGATTCGAACTGCCTGAATCTCCCCGCTGGTTATTACGCAAAGGGCGAGTAAAAGAGTGCGAAGAGATGATGATCAAACTGTTTGGCGAACCGGTGGCTTTCGATGAAGAGCAGCCGCAGCAAACCCGTTTTCGCGATCTGTTTAATCGCCGCCATTTTCCTTTTGTTCTGTTTGTTGCCGCCATCTGGACCTGCCAGGTGATCCCAATGTTCGCCATTTACACCTTTGGCCCGCAAATCGTTGGTTTGTTGGGATTGGGGGTTGGCAAAAACGCGGCGCTGGGAAACGTGGTGATTAGCCTGTTCTTTATGCTCGGCTGTATTCCGCCGATGCTGTGGCTAAACACTGCCGGACGGCGTCCATTGTTGATTGGCAGCTTTGCCATGATGACGCTGGCGCTGGCGGTTTTGGGGCTGATCCCGGATATGGGGATCTGGCTGGTAGTGATGGCCTTTGCGGTGTATGCCTTTTTCTCTGGCGGGCCGGGTAATTTGCAGTGGCTCTATCCTAATGAACTCTTCCCGACAGATATCCGCGCCTCTGCCGTGGGCGTGATTATGTCTTTAAGTCGTATTGGCACCATTGTTTCGACCTGGGCACTACCGATCTTTATCAATAATTACGGTATCAGTAACACGATGCTAATGGGGGCGGGTATCTCGCTGTTTGGCTTGTTGATTTCCGTAGCGTTTGCCCCGGAGACTCGAGGGATGTCACTGGCGCAGACCAGCAATATGACGATCCGCGGGCAGAGAATGGGGTAAATTGTTCAGATTTCTCTCTTTTCTGAATCAATATTATTGACTATAAGCCGCGTGAATATATGACTACACTTTGTGGGAAAACAAAGGCGTAATCACGCGGGCTACCTATGATTCTTATAATTTATGCGCATCCGTATCCGCATCATTCCCATGCGAATAAACGGATGCTTGAACAGGCAAGGACGCTGGAAGGCGTCGAAATTCGCTCTCTTTATCAACTCTATCCTGACTTCAATATCGATATTGCCGCCGAGCAGGAGGCGCTGTCTCGCGCCGATCTGATCGTCTGGCAGCATCCGATGCAGTGGTACAGCATTCCTCCGCTTCTTAAACTTTGGATCGATAAAGTTTTGTCGCACGGCTGGGCTTACGGTCACGGCGGCAAGGCGCTGCATGGCAAACATTTGCTGTGGGCGGTGACGACCGGCGGCGGGGAAAGCCATTTTGAAATTGGTGCGCATCCGGGCTTTGATGTGCTGTCGCAGCCGCTACAGGCGACGGCAATCTACTGCGGGCTGAACTGGCTGCCACCGTTTGCCATGCACTGCACCTTTATTTGTGACGACGAAACCCTCGAAGGGCAGGCGCGTCACTATAAGCAACGTCTGCTGGAATGGCAGGAGGCCCATCATGGATAGCCATACGCTGATTCAGGCGCTGATTTATCTCGGTTCGGCAGCGCTGATTGTACCCATTGCGGTACGTCTTGGTCTGGGATCGGTACTTGGCTACCTGATCGCCGGCTGCATTATTGGCCCGTGGGGGCTGCGACTGGTGACCGATGCCGAATCTATTCTGCACTTTGCCGAGATTGGGGTGGTGCTGATGCTGTTTATTATCGGCCTCGAACTCGATCCACAAAGGCTGTGGAAGCTGCGTGCGGCAGTGTTCGGCGGTGGCGCATTGCAGATGGTGATTTGCGGCGGCCTGCTGGGGCTGTTCTGCATGTTACTTGGGCTGCGCTGGCAGGTCGCGGAATTGATCGGCATGACGCTGGCGCTCTCCTCTACGGCGATTGCCATGCAGGCGATGAATGAACGCAATCTGATGGTGACGCAAATGGGTCGCAGTGCCTTTGCGGTGCTGCTGTTCCAGGATATCGCGGCGATCCCGCTGGTGGCGATGATTCCGCTACTGGCAACGAGCAGTGCCTCGACGACGATGGGCGCATTTGCTCTCTCGGCGTTAAAAGTGGCGGGTGCGCTGGTGCTGGTGGTATTGCTGGGGCGCTATGTCACGCGTCCGGCGCTGCGTTTTGTAGCCCGCTCTGGCTTGCGGGAAGTGTTTAGTGCCGTGGCGTTATTCCTCGTGTTTGGCTTTGGTTTGCTGCTGGAAGAGGTCGGCTTGTCGATGGCGATGGGCGCGTTTCTGGCGGGCGTACTGCTGACAAGCTCGGAATACCGTCATGCGCTGGAGAGCGATATCGAACCATTTAAAGGTTTGCTGTTGGGGCTGTTTTTCATCGGTGTTGGCATGTCGATAGACTTTGGCACGCTGCTTGAAAACCCATTGCGCATTGTCATTTTGCTGCTCGGTTTCCTCATCATCAAAATCGCCATGCTGTGGCTGATTGCCCGACCGTTGCAAGTGCCAAATAAACAGCGTCGTTGGTTTGCGGTGTTGTTAGGGCAGGGCAGTGAGTTTGCCTTTGTGGTATTTGGCGCGGCGCAGATGGCGAATGTGCTGGAGCCGGAGTGGGCGAAATCGCTGACCCTGGCGGTGGCGCTGTCGATGGCAGCAACGCCGATTCTGCTGGTGATCCTCAATCGCCTTGAGCAATCTTCTACTGAGGAAGCGCGTGAAGCCGATGAGATCGACGAAGAACAGCCGCGCGTGATTATCGCCGGATTCGGTCGTTTTGGGCAGATTACCGGACGTTTACTGCTCTCCAGCGGGGTGAAAATGGTGGTACTCGATCACGATCCGGACCATATCGAAACCTTGCGTAAATTTGGTATGAAAGTGTTTTATGGCGATGCCACGCGGATGGATTTACTGGAATCTGCCGGAGCGGCGAAAGCGGAAGTGCTGATTAACGCCATCGACGATCCGCAAACCAACCTGCAACTGACAGAGATGGTGAAAGAACATTTCCCGCATTTGCAGATTATTGCCCGCGCCCGCGATGTCGACCACTACATTCGTTTGCGTCAGGCAGGCGTTGAAAAGCCGGAGCGTGAAACCTTCGAAGGTGCGCTGAAAACCGGGCGTCTGGCACTGGAAAGTTTAGGTCTGGGGCCGTATGAAGCGCGAGAACGTGCCGATGTGTTCCGCCGCTTTAATATTCAGATGGTGGAAGAGATGGCAATGGTTGAGAACGACACCAAAGCCCGCGCGGCGGTCTATAAACGCACCAGCGCGATGTTAAGTGAGATCATTACCGAGGACCGCGAACATCTGTCATTAATTCAACGACATGGCTGGCAGGGAACCGAAGAAGGTAAACATACCGGCAACATGGCGGATGAACCGGAAACGAAACCCTCATCCTAATAAAGAGTGACGTAAATCACACTTTACAGCTAACTGTTTGTTTTTGTTTCATTGTAATCCGGCGAGTCCAGGGAGAGAGCGTGGACTCGCCAGCAGAATATAAAATTTTCCTCAACATCATCCTCGCACCAGTCGACGACGGTTTACGCTTTACGTATAGTGGCGACAATTTTTTTTATCGGGAAATCTCAATGATCAGTCTGATTGCGGCGTTAGCGGTAGATCGCGTTATCGGCATGGAAAACGCCATGCCGTGGAACCTGCCTGCCGATCTCGCCTGGTTTAAACGCAACACCTTAAATAAACCCGTGATTATGGGCCGCCATACCTGGGAATCAATCGGTCGTCCGTTGCCAGGACGCAAAAATATTATCCTCAGCAGTCAACCGGGTACGGACGATCGCGTAACGTGGGTGAAGTCGGTGGATGAAGCCATCGCGGCGTGTGGTGACGTACCAGAAATCATGGTGATTGGCGGCGGTCGCGTTTATGAACAGTTCTTGCCAAAAGCGCAAAAACTGTATCTGACGCATATCGACGCAGAAGTGGAAGGCGACACCCATTTCCCGGATTACGAGCCGGATGACTGGGAATCGGTATTCAGCGAATTCCACGATGCTGATGCGCAGAACTCTCACAGCTATTGCTTTGAGATTCTGGAGCGGCGGTAATTTTGTATAGAATTTACGGCTAGTGCCGGATGCGACGCCGGTCGCGTCTTATCCGGCCTTCCTATATCAGGCTGTGTTTAAGACGCCGCCGCTTCGCCCAAATCCTTATGCCGGTTCGACGGCTGGACAAAATACTGTTTATCTTCCCAGCGCAGGCAGGTTAATGTACCACCCCAGCAGCAGCCGGTATCCAGCGCGTATATACCTTCCGGCGTACCTTTGCCCTCCAGCGATGCCCAGTGACCAAAGGCGATGCTGTATTCTTCAGCGACAGGGCCAGGAATCGCAAACCACGGTTTCAGTGGGGCAGGGGCCTCTTCCGGCGATTCTTTGCTGTACATATCCAGTTGACCGTTCGGGAAGCAAAAACGCATACGGGTAAAAGCGTTGGTGATAAAACGCAGTCTTCCCAGCCCCCGCAATTCCGGTGACCAGTTATTTGGCATATCGCCGTACATAGCGTCGAGAAAGAAGGGATAGGAGTCACTCGATAGCACCGCTTCTACATCGCGCGCGCACTCTTTGGCGGTCTGTAGATCCCACTGCGGCGTGATCCCTGCGTGGGCCATCACCAACTTTTTCTCTTCGTCGATTTGCAGCAAAGGCTGGCGACGCAGCCAGTTAAGCAGCTCGTCGGCATCCGGCGCTTCCAGCAGCGGTGTCAGGCGATCTTTCGGTTTATTGCGGCTGATCCCGGCAAATACCGCCAGCAGATGCAGATCGTGATTGCCCAGCACCAGACGTACGCTGTCGCCTAAGGATTTCACATAGCGCAGAACATCCAGCGAACCCGGGCCGCGCGCGACCAGATCGCCCGTTAGCCAGAGGGTATCTTTCCCAGGGGTAAATTCTACTTTATGCAGCAATGCGATCAGTTCATCGTAACAACCATGAACGTCGCCAATAAGGTATGTCGCCATATTCTTTTAATGAATGAGTGTGGGAACGGCGAGTCGGAATACGGGAATGTCGATGCTGAAAGGGACGCCATTTTCATCGATCATTTCGTAGTGACCCTGCATGGTGCCCAGCGGGGTTTCAATGATTGCACCGCTGGTGTACTGGTACTCTTCGCCAGGCGCGATAAGTGGCTGGACGCCAACCACTCCTTCGCCCTGGACTTCGGTTTCACGGCCATTGCCATTGGTGATCAGCCAGTAACGCCCCAACAACTGCACTGGCGCTCGCCCCAGATTGCGTATGGTTACGGTATAAGCAAAAACGTAACGTTCATTATCAGGTGAAGATTGTGCCTCAATGTAGACGCTTTGAACCTGAATACACACTCGGGGCGAATTGATCATCGTTAACTCTCCTGCAAAGGCGCGTTCTCCGCCAGATAGTTCGCCATCTGGCAATATTGCGCGACAGAGATATTTTCCGCTCGCATCGCCGGGTCGATCCCCATTCCCGTTAACACCTCGACGCTAAACAGGTTGCCGAGGCTGTTACGGATGGTTTTACGACGCTGGTTAAAGGCTTCGGTGGTGATGCGGCTCAACACACGAACATCTTTAACCGGGTGAGGCATCGTTGCATGAGGAACCAGGCGCACGACGGCGGAATCCACTTTGGGTGGTGGTGTAAAGGCTGACGGCGGTACTTCCAGCACTGGGATCACGTTGCAATAGTATTGCGCCATAACGCTTAATCGACCATACGCTTTGCTGTTCGGTCCTGCAACCAGACGATTCACCACCTCTTTTTGCAACATAAAGTGCATGTCGGCAATGGCATCAGTATAGCTAAACAGATGGAACATCAACGGCGTGGAGATGTTATAAGGCAGGTTGCCGAAAACACGCAGCGGCTGACCCATTTTCTCGGCCAGTTCGCCAAAGTTAAAGGTCATCGCATCCTGCTGATAAATCGTCAGTTTCGGGCCTAAGAATGGATGCGTTTGCAGACGTGCCGCCAGATCGCGGTCAAGTTCGATGACCGTCAGCTGGTCCAGACGTTCGCCGACCGGCTCGGTCAATGCCGCCAGACCGGGGCCGATTTCGACCATTGCCTGGCCCTTTTGCGGGTTAATGGCAGAAACAATGCTGTCGATCACGAACTGATCGTTGAGAAAGTTTTGCCCGAAGCGTTTACGGGCTAAGTGGCCCTGGTGGACTCGATTATTCATTGGGTGTTAACAATCATTTTGATGGCGAGATTAAGCGCCGTAATAAAACTGCCGACATCGGCTTCGCCACGTCCCGCCAGTTCAAGCGCGGTGCCGTGGTCCACTGATGTGCGAATAAAGGGCAGGCCCAGCGTAATGTTCACACCGCGCCCGAAGCCCTGGTATTTTAGCACGGGAAGACCCTGATCGTGGTACATCGCCAGCACGGCGTCGGCGTTATCGAGATATTTCGGCTGAAACAGGGTATCGGCAGGCAGCGGCCCGTTGAGTTTCATCCCCTGCGCCCGCAGCTCGTCGAGCACCGGAATAATGGTGTCTATCTCTTCCGTACCCATATGACCGCCTTCGCCCGCGTGCGGATTCAGCCCGCAGACCAGAATGCGCGGTTCGGCAATACCAAATTTTGTACGCAAATCGTGATGCAAAATAGCAATCACTTCGTGCAAAAGTGCAGGGGTGATAGCATCTGCGATATCGCGCAGCGGTAAATGCGTCGTTGCCAGCGCCACGCGAAGTTCTTCGGTCGCCAGCATCATCACCACTTTTTTCGCCTGCGAACGCTCTTCGAAAAACTCGGTATGACCGGTAAACGGAATGCCTGCGTCGTTAATGACGCCTTTATGCACGGGGCCTGTGATCAGCGCAGCAAATTCACCGTTCAGACAGCCATCACACGCTCGCGCCAGCGTCTCCACCACGTAATGTCCATTTTCAATCGCTAACTGCCCCGCAGTGACAGATTCACGTAGCGCGACAGGAAGTAGCGTTAATGTGCCCGTAGTTTGCGGTTGTGCAGGGGAGTTGGGGGAATAAGGGCGGAGGGTGAGCGGCAAACCGAGCATCGCTGCCCGGTCGGTAAGGAGAGTGGCATCGGCACAAACAACCAGTTCGACCGGCCACTCACGCTGTGCAAGCTGGACAACTAAGTCCGGGCCAATCCCGGCGGGCTCGCCGGGAGTGATCACAACACGTTGGGTTTTAACCATTAGTTGCTCAGGATTTTAACGTAGGCGCTGGCACGTTGTTCCTGCATCCAGCTTGCTGCTTCTTCCGAGAACTTACGGTTCATCAGCATGCGGTATGCACGATCTTTCTGCGCAGCGTCGGTTTTATCGACATTACGGGTATCCAGCAGTTCGATTAAATGCCAGCCGAATGAAGAGTGAACCGGTGCACTCATTTGACCTTTGTTCAGGCGAGTCAGGGCGTCACGGAAGGCCGGATCGAAAATATCTGGTGTAGCCCAGCCGAGATCGCCGCCCTGGTTAGCAGAGCCTGGATCCTGAGAGAACTCTTTCGCTGCGGCAGCAAAAGTCGTTTTACCACTCTTGATATCAGCAGCAATCTGTTCCAGTTTCACACGGGCCTGTTCGTCAGTCATGATCGGCGACGGTTTCAGCAGAATATGGCGAGCATGAACTTCGGTCACCGAGATATTTTTGCTTTCGCCGCGCAGGTCGTTAACTTTCAGAATATGGAAGCCAACGCCGGAACGAATCGGGCCAACAATGTCGCCTTTCTTCGCGGTGCTTAATGCCTGGGCGAAGATCCCGGGCAACTCCTGAATACGGCCCCAGCCCATCTGGCCGCCGTTCAGCGCCTGCTGGTCGGCAGAATGAGCAATCGCCAGCTTACCGAAATCAGCGCCGTTACGCGCCTGATCGACAATGGCGCGCGCCTGGCTTTCCGCTTCGTTCACCTGATCAGAGGTCGGGTTTTCCGGCAGCGGGATCAGGATGTGGCTCAGGTTCAGCTCAGTGCTGGCGTCGTTTTGGTTACCCACCTGCTGCGCCAGGGATTCGACTTCCTGCGGCAGGATGGTGATGCGACGACGCACCTCGTTGTTACGCACTTCAGAGATAATCATCTCTTTGCGGATCTGGTTACGATAGGTGTTGTAGTTCAGTCCATCGTAAGCCAGACGGCTGCGCATCTGATCCAGCGTCATGTTGTTCTGTTTCGCGATGTTAGCAATCGCCTGATCCAGCTGCTCATCGGAGATTTTCACTCCCATTTTCTGCCCCATCTGCAGGATGATTTGATCCATGATCAAACGTTCCATGATTTGGTGGCGCAGCGTCGCGTCATCAGGAAGTTGCTGCCTTGCCTGAGCAGCGTTCAGTTTTACCGACTGCATTAATCCATCAACGTCGCTTTCCAGCACGACGCCGTTATTGACGACGGCTGCGACTTTATCGACTACCTGGGGGGCAGCGAAACTGGTATTCGCGATCATGGCGATACCGAGAAGCAGCGTTTTCCAGTTCTTCATACTTTTTCCATTTCAATTAACCGCACTGCGGATTACGTGGTAAATCAACAAATCACAAAGTGTTTTGATACGGCAGAATGTTCGAACGCAGCATCTCTTGCGTACCCAGACCGTAGTTGGAGCTCAGGCCGCGAAGTTCGATGTTAAAGCCGATTGCGTTGTCATATACCGCATGTTGTTTATCGTTATCCCAACCGTTCAGCTTCCGCTCGTAACCGACGCGAATTGCATAGCAGCAGGAGCTGTATTGCACACCTAACATAGAGTCGGCTTGCTTGTTAGCATTGGTGTCGTAGTAGTAGGCCCCAACAATGGACCAACGATCGGCAATTGGCCAGCTGGCGACAGCACCTACCTGCGAAATACCATTCTTATATTGCTCAGCAGTGGAATAGTACTTAGGCAGCGTAGCCTGAATATATTCCGGGCTGGCGTAACGGTAATTCAGCTGTACCAGACGGTCTTCATCCCGACGGTATTCAATGCTGGAGTTACTGGTCGCTACGTTATCCAGACGTGTATCGTACTGAATCCCGCCACGCAATCCCCAACGCTCGGAGATACGCCAGTAAGTATCGCCTGCCCACACCAGTGAACCCGTTTTGTCGTCATTCTCCCATGTTATGTTGTCATCGCCAGTGCGAGACTCCGTGAAATAGTAGATTTGACCAACGGAAATATTAAAACGTTCAACGGCAGCATCATCATATATGCGAGATGTGACACCGGTCGTCACCTGGTTAGCGGAGGCAATACGGTCAAGACCGCCGTAAGTCCGGTCCCGGAACAGGCCAGAGTAGTCAGATTGCAGCAGAGACGAGTCGTAGTTATAGATGTCGCTCTGATCGCGATACGGCACGTACAAATACTGCGCGCGCGGTTCCAGCGTTTGGGTATAACCCGGAGCCAGCATTTCCATATCGCGTTCAAAGACCATTTTGCCGTCAACTTTGAATTGCGGCATTACGCGGTTAACGGATTCGTCCAGCTTGGTCGTGTTTCTGGAGTTATACCAGTCAAGATTGGTTTGCTGATAATGGGTTGCCAGCATCTTCGCTTCGGTATTGATGCTGCCCCAGTTATTAGAGAGCGGCAAATTGATGGTCGGTTCCAGGTGAACACGGGTTGCTTCAGGCATGTCGTCTCTGGTGTTAACAAAGTGCACTGCCTGGCCGTAAATACGCGTATCAAACGGACCAACATCATTCTGGTAGTAATTAACGTCTAACTGCGGCTCTGCCGAGTAGCTACTGGTGTTCTGTTCGCTGAAAACCTGGAACTGCTTGGTTGAAACGGTGGCATTGAAGTTTTGCACCGCATAGCCAACGCTGAATTTTTGCGTTGCGTAGCCGTCAGTACTGGAACCGTACTTGTTATCGAAATCATTGAAGTAGCTAGGATCGCTGACCTTGGTGTAGTCGACGTTGAAACGCCACACCTGATCCATGACCCCGGAGTGGTTCCAGTAGAATAACCAACGACGTGAACTGTCATCGTTCGGGTGTTCATCTTCATAGACTTTATCTGAAGGCAGATAGTCCAGTTCCATCAAGCCAGCGCCCGCCTGGGAGAGGTAGCGGAATTCGTTCTCCCACATGATGTTGCCACGACGATGCATATAATGCGGCGTGATGGTGGCATCCATATTTGGCGCGATGTTCCAGTAATATGGCAGGTAGAACTCAAAGTAGTTGGTGGTGGTGTACTTGGCGTTCGGGATCAAGAAACCAGAGCGACGTTTGTCACCCACCGGCAACTGCAAATAGGGGCTATAAAAGATCGGTACCGGACCCACCTTAAAGCGGGCGTTCCAGATCTCCGCAACTTGTTCTTCGCGGTCATGAATAATTTCGCTACCTACCACGCTCCAGGTGTCAGAACCCGGCAGACAGGAGGTAAAGCTACCGTTATCCAGAATGGTATAGCGGTTTTCGCCACGTTGTTTCATCAGGTCCGCTTTACCGCGACCCTGGCGACCCACCATCTGGTAATCACCTTCCCAGACGTTGGTATCTTTGGTGTTCAGATTCGCCCAGCCTTTCGGCCCTTTGAGGATCACCTGGTTATCGTCGTAATGGACATTACCGAGCGCATCAACGGTACGTACCGGCTCCGGTTGTCCTGGTGCCTCTTTTTGATGGAGCTGCACTTCGTCGGCCTGCAGACGGCTGTTACCCTGCATGATATCCACGCTGCCAGTAAACACGGCGTCATCCGGGTAGTCCCCTTTCGCGTGGTCAGCATTGATAGTCACGGGTAAGTCATTGGTATCGCCCTGTACCAGAGGACGGTCATAGCTTGGCACGCCCAACATGCACTGTGAGGCGAGGTCGGCTGCCAGTCCCTGTTGACTATAAAGGGCGGTGGCAATCATGGTGGCCAGGAGAGTGGGGATACGTTTTTTCATACGTTGATTTTATTGTTCCATCATCGGTAACGTTGCGCGTGACAAACGGTCAGAGACTAACGTACTCGTCATCTCTACGCTAGTGTTAATCCTGTCCGAATAGCGTCAGTGGTGTTAGGCACGGCATTGAATGACAGGTATGATAATGCAAATTATAGGCGATGTCCCACAATTGACCGCAGCCGGAAAACGGTAAAAGCACCTTTATATTGTGGGAGATAGCCCTGATATCCGTGTGTCGATTTGGGGAATATATGCAGTATTGGGGAAAAATCATTGGCGTGGCCGTGGCCTTACTGATGGGCGGCGGCTTTTGGGGCGTAGTGTTAGGCCTGTTAATAGGCCATATGTTTGATAAAGCCCGTAGCCGTAAAATGGCGTGGTTCGCCAACCAGCGTGAGCGTCAGGCGCTGTTTTTTGCCACCACTTTTGAAGTGATGGGGCATTTAACCAAATCCAAAGGTCGCGTCACGGAGGCTGATATTCATATCGCCAGCCAGTTGATGGACCGAATGAACCTTCATGGCGCTTCCCGTACTGCGGCGCAAAATGCGTTCCGGGTGGGAAAATCAGACAATTACCCGCTGCGCGAAAAGATGCGCCAGTTTCGCAGTGTCTGCTTTGGTCGTTTTGACTTAATTCGTATGTTTCTGGAGATCCAGATTCAGGCGGCGTTTGCTGATGGTTCACTGCACCCGAATGAACGGGCGGTGCTGTATGTCATTGCAGAAGAATTAGGGATCTCCCGCGCTCAGTTTGACCAGTTTTTGCGCATGATGCAGGGCGGTGCACAGTTTGGCGGCGGTTATCAGCAGCAAACTGGCGGTGGTAACTGGCAGCAAGCGCAGCGTGGCCCAACGCTGGAAGATGCCTGTAATGTGCTGGGCGTGAAGCCGACGGATGATGCGACCACCATCAAACGTGCCTACCGTAAGCTGATGAGTGAACACCATCCCGATAAGCTGGTGGCGAAAGGTTTGCCGCCTGAGATGATGGAGATGGCGAAGCAGAAAGCGCAGGAAATTCAGCAGGCATATGAGCTGATAAAGCAGCAGAAAGGGTTTAAATAAGTTTTAAACTGTAGGCCTGATAAGACGCGGCCCGCGTCGCATCAGGCAATCGGCGCACAATTGCCGGATGCGGCGTGAACGCCTTATCCGCCTACCGAACTGCGCCAGCGTGACGATTAAAAATCCGCTGGCGCTTTAAACGTCATACTATTGCCATACGCCGGATGGGTAATCGTCAACATCTCTGCATGTAGCAACAAACGCGGTGCCATCGCTCTCGCTTCTGGTGATGCATAAAAACGATCGCCGAGAATCGGATGACCCAGCGCCAGCATATGCACACGCAGCTGATGCGAACGCCCGGTAATCGGTTTTAACACCACTCTTGCCGTGTTATCCGCCGCATACTCCACCACTTCATATTCCGTCTGCGCAGGTTTACCCGTTTCGTAACAGACTTTCTGTTTCGGGCGGTTTGGCCAGTCGCAAATCAGCGGCAGATCCACCAGACCTTCCGCAGGGGATGGATGCCCCCAGACGCGGGCTACATACTGCTTTTTCGGCTCGCGCTCGCGGAACTGGCGTTTTAACTCCCGCTCCGCGGCTTTGGTCAGCGCCACTACAATCACGCCGCTGGTAGCCATATCCAGACGATGCACCGATTCTGCCTGCGGATAATCACGCTGAATGCGCGTCATCACGCTGTCTTTGTGCTCTTCCAGACGACCCGGCACCGACAACAAACCGCTCGGCTTGTTGACCACCATAATATGGTCATCCTGATACAGGATAACCAACCAGGGTTCCTGCGGTGGATTGTAGTTTTCCATCCCCATTTTCGGCTCCGTTACTGATGCGTTACAACGATCAAACGCAGGGCATCCAGACGCCAACCTGCCTGATCCAGGCTTTCCATTACCTGCTGACGGTTGCTCTCAATGGCGGTCAGTTCGTCGTCACGAATGTTCGGGTTCACTGCACGCAGAGCTTCCAGACGAGACAGCTCGGCAGACAGTTTTTCGTCGGCTTCGTTACGCGCTGCATCAATCAATGCACGGGCAGATTTCTCGATCTGCGCTTCACCCAGTTGAAGGATAGCGTGAACATCCTGCTGCACGGCGTTAACCAGTTTGCTGCCGGTGTGACGGTTAACCGCGTTAAGCTGGCGGTTAAAGGTTTCAAACTCTACCTGCGCCGCCAGGTTGTTGCCGTTTTTATCCAGCAGCATACGTACCGGCGTCGGTGGCAGGAAGCGGTTGAGCTGCAACTGCTTCGGAGCCTGGGCTTCAACCACATAAATCAGTTCCACCAACAGCGTACCTACCGGCAACGCTTTGTTTTTTAACAGTGAAATCGTGCTGCTACCGGTATCGCCAGAAAGGATCAGATCCAGACCGTTGCGGATCAGCGGATGCTCCCAGGTAATAAACTGTGCATCTTCACGCGCCAGTGCCACTTCACGATCAAAGGTGATGGTGATGCCATCTTCCGACAGGCCAGGGAAGTCCGGCACCAGCATATGATCGGACGGCGTCAGCACGATCATGTTGTCGCCGCGATCGTCCTGATTGATACCGATAATATCGAACAGGTTCATGGCGAAGGCGATCAGGTTGGTATCGTCATCCTGCTCTTCAATGCTTTCTGCCAGTGCCTGGGCTTTTTCGCCACCGTTGGAGTGGATTTCCAGCAGGCGGTCACGACCCTGTTCCAGTTGTGCTTTCAGCGCTTCATGTTGCTCGCGGCAGTTTTTGATCAGATCGTCAAAGCCTTCGGTTTGATCCGGTGAAGCCAGATAGTTAATCAGATCGTTGTATACGCTATCGTAAATAGTGCGTCCGGTCGGGCAGGTGTGCTCGAATGCATCCAGACCTTCGTGATACCAGCGCACCAGCACCGACTGAGCGGTTTTCTCCAGATAAGGCACATGGATCTGAATATCGTGCGCCTGACCGATACGATCCAGACGACCAATACGCTGCTCCAGCAGATCCGGGTTGAATGGCAGATCAAACATTACCATGTGGCTGGCGAACTGGAAGTTACGTCCTTCAGAACCGATTTCTGAGCACAGCAGTACCTGTGCGCCGGTGTCTTCTTCGGCAAACCAGGCGGCAGCGCGGTCACGTTCGATAATCGACATACCTTCGTGGAACACCGCAGCGCGAATACCTTCACGTTCGCGCAGTACCTGCTCCAGTTGCAGCGCAGTGGCAGCTTTGGCGCAGATCACCAGCACTTTCTGAGAGCGATGGCTGGTCAGGTAGCCCATCAGCCACTCAACGCGCGGATCGAAGTTCCACCAGGTGGCGTTATCACCTTCAAATTCCTGATAAATACGCTCCGGGTAGAGCATATCGCGAGCACGATCTTCCGCACTTTTACGTGCGCCCATAATGCCGGAGACTTTAATAGCCGTCTGATACTGCGTCGGTAGCGGCAGTTTAATGGTGTGCAGCTCGCGTTTCGGGAATCCTTTCACACCGTTACGGGTGTTACGGAACAGCACGCGGCTGGTGCCGTGGCGATCCATCAGCATCGAAACCAGTTCCTGACGGGCGCTCTGGGCATCTTCGCTGTCGCTGTTTGCTGCTTGCAACAGCGGCTCGATATCCTGCTCGCCGATCATCTCGCCAAGCATGTTCAGTTCGTCATTGCTCAGTTTGTTACCTGCCAGCAGCATGGCAACGGCGTCCGCAACCGGACGATAATTTTTCTGCTCTTCAACGAACTGCGCAAAATCGTGGAAACGGTTCGGGTCCAGCAGACGCAGACGGGCGAAGTGGCTTTCCATTCCCAACTGTTCCGGGGTTGCGGTCAGCAGCAGAACGCCCGGCACGTGCTCTGCCAGTTGTTCAATAGCCTGATATTCGCGGCTCGGCGCGTCTTCGCTCCACACCAGGTGATGCGCTTCATCGACCACCAGCAGGTCCCATTCGGCTTCACAGAGATGTTCCAGGCGCTGTTTGCTACGACGGGCAAAATCCAGCGAGCAAATCACCAGCTGTTCGGTGTCGAACGGGTTGTAAGCATCGTGCTGAGCTTCGGCATAACGCTCATCATCAAACAGCGCAAAACGCAGGTTGAAACGGCGCAGCATTTCTACCAGCCACTGATGCTGTAAGGTTTCCGGGACGATAATCAGCACACGTTCAGCAGCGCCAGAGAGCAGTTGCTGATGCAGGATCATCCCGGCTTCAATGGTTTTCCCTAAACCCACTTCGTCAGCCAGCAGGACGCGCGGCGCGTGGCGGCGGCCAACATCATGAGCGATGTTGAGCTGGTGCGGGATCAGGCTGGTACGCTGACCGCGCAGGCCGCTGTAAGGCATACGGAACTGTTCGCTGGAATATTTACGCGCGCGATAACGCAGCGCAAAGCGGTCCATACGGTCAATCTGCCCGGCAAACAGACGGTCCTGCGGTTTGCTGAACACCAGTTTGCTATCAAGGAAAACTTCACGCAGGGCTACGCAGGACTCTTCAGTATCCAGGCGAGTACCGATATAGGTCAGCAAGCCATTTTCTTCTTTTACTTCTTCGACTTGCATCTGCCAGCCGTCATGGCTGGTAATGGTATCACCAGGGTTGAACATCACGCGGGTCACGGGGGAATCACTGCGTGCGTACAGACGGTTTTCACCAGTAGATGGGAAAAGTAAAGTGACAGTTCGCGCATCCACCGCGACAACGGTTCCAAGTCCCAATTCGCTTTCTGTATCGCTGATCCAGCGTTGACCAAGTGTAAAAGGCATATGTGTTCGGCTCTATATCTTTAATTGCAGGCAATAACCACCCGCTACCGTGCTTATGAGGTAGTGGTGTTATTCAGGTCCAGGAATGGAAAGGGCGCTATGGTACTGGATGGCAAAGCATTCGTCACGCATCAAAATGGTATCTGGCGAACTCTTTTTTTTGCTCAAAATAGCCCAAGTTGCCCGGTCATAAGTGTAGCAAAATTATCCTCAATAAAAGGAAGTATTCCCTCCGCCACGGGTTGTAGCTGGCGGGTCAGATAGTGTTCGTAATCCAGTGGTGAACGTTGGTAGTCCAGCGGCTCCGGGCCGTTGGTGGTCCATACGTACTTAATGGTGCCGCGGTTCTGGTATTGCAAGGGGCGACCTCGCTTTTGGTTTTCTTCATCGGCAAGGCGAGCGGCGCGTACATGAGGCGGCACATTACGCTGATACTCGCTCAGCGGACGGCGAAGGCGTTTACGGTAAACCAGTCGCGCATCCAGTTCACCCGCCATCAGTTTGTCGATGGTTTCGCGTACGTATTCCTGATATGGCTCGTTGCGGAAGATGCGCAGGTACAGCTCCTGCTGAAACTGCTGGGCCAGCGGCGTCCAGTCGGTGCGCACGGTTTCCAGCCCTTTAAACACCATCCGCTGCTTGTCGCCCTCCTGAATCAGCCCGGCATAACGCTTTTTACTGCCGGTATCGGCTCCGCGAATGGTTGGCATCAGAAAACGGCAGAAATGGGTTTCATACTCCAGTTCAAGCGCACTGGTCAGCCGTTGCTGTTGCAACGTTTCCGCCCACCAAGCGTTAACGTGCTGCACCAGTGCACTACCGATTTTCGCCGCTTCTTCTTCCGCATGTGCGCCTTTCAGCCAGACAAAAGTCGAGTCGGTATCGCCGTAGATAACGTCGTAGCCCTGTGCTTCAATCAACGCTTTGGTTTGCCGCATGATCTGATGACCACGCATGGTGATCGACGATGCCAGGCGCGGATCGAAGAAGCGGCAGGCGGTGGTGCCGAGCACGCCATAAAAGGCATTCATGATGATTTTCAGCGCCTGCGAAAGCGGCTTATTACCCTGACGTTTGGCTTCATCGCGCCCGTGCCAGATATTAGTCACAATCTCCGGCAGGCAATGTTTCTCCCGCGAGAACCAGGCATCGAGAAAACCTTCGGTGCTGTGCTCTGGATCAGGCTGCGCTATGCCTTCCACCAGCCCGACGGGATCAATCAGAAAGGTGCGGATGATCGACGGGTACAGGCTTTTGTAGTCCAGCACCAGCACTGAATCATAAAGCCCTGGCCGTGAATCCATCACGTAGCCGCCAGGGCTGGCGTGTGGCGGCACTTCGCCGAGATTAGGCGCGACATAACCAGCGCGATGCATACGGGGAAAATAGAGATGACCAAACGCTGCCACCGAACCGCCGTGCCGATCCACCGGCAGGCCGTTCACCGTTGCTCGTTCGAGTAAAAATGGCATGATTTCAGTTTTGTGGAAGATCTGCGTCACCAGCTCGCAATCTTTCAGGTTATAAGTTGCCAGCGCAGGTTTATCTTCGGCGAAACGGCGGTCAATTTCGTCCATTCGATCCCACGGGTTATCGATAGATTTTCCTTCGCCTAATAGCTCCTGAGCGACAGTTTCCAGCGAGAATGAAGAGAAATTCCAGAACGCGGATTTCAGCGCCTCGATACCGTCGATAATTAGCCGACCTTTAGCCTGGGCAAAAAAGACGCCGTTTTTAAAGCCGTGCTCGCGCCACTCCAGCTCGCTATTATCGCGCCCAAGACGCAGCGGAAGACGGTAACGCTCGGCATGTTTTTGCAGCATTCGCAGATCGAACTGCACCACGTTCCAACCGATGATCACATCAGGATCGTAGTTGGCAAACCAGGCGTTGAGTTTTTCCAGCAACTGCGGGCGGCTGGCGACGTATTCCAGTTCGAAATCAAGCGAGGAGGCGTCGCCATTCTCCGGCCCCAGCATATAAACGATGCGCTGCCCGCAGCCTTCCAGGCCGATGCAGTACAGCTCACCGTGGCGGGTGGTTTCAATATCTATAGAAACCCACTTGAGCGGCGGACGATAGTCGGGATGCGGTTTCAGACGGGCATTAACGATAGTGCCATTGTGCATATCACCCTCGACCCACACCGGTGAGGTGATAAACCGCTCCATCAGATAGCGTTCTGGCGGACGCACATCGGCCTCGTAGACGGTAACGCCACCTTCACGCAGGCGCTTTTCGTAATTCATCAATTGGCGATGGGCGCGACAGTAAAGGCCATACACCGGCTGGCGGTGAAAATCCTTTAACGCCAGCGGTGTCAGGCGAAAGCCTTGTTCACCCTGCAAAATATGCTGAGCGCGGGGAACCTGATCGGCGGGAATAAACGCCACGGACTCTTGCGGTGCAAGCGTAACCTGCAACGGCCCGTTGTCCGTCGCCAGCCAGAAGGAGACTTCTGTCCCTTGCGGGGTGTCCCGCCAGTGTCGGGTTAAGATAAAACCTGCCTGCGCCACGCTGAAAATCCATCAAAAAACCAGGCTTGAGTATAGCCTGGTTTCGTTTGATTGGCTGTGGTTTTATACAGTCATTACTGCCCGTAATATGCCTTCGCGCCATGCTTACGCAGATAGTGTTTATCCAGCAGCGTTTGCTGCATATCCGGTAACTGCGGCGCTAACTGACGGCAGAATATCCCCATATAAGCGACCTCTTCCAGCACGATGGCGTTATGCACCGCATCTTCGGCATTTTTGCCCCATGCAAACGGGCCGTGGGAATGGACCAGAACGCCGGGCATTTGCGCTGCATCGATACCCTGTTTTTCAAAGGTTTCTACGATGACGTTACCGGTTTCCCACTCATATTCGCCGTTGATTTCTGCGTCGGTCATTTTGCGGGTGCAGGGAATGGTGCCGTAGAAATAGTCGGCGTGGGTGGTGCCGGTTGCTGGAATCGACTGACCCGCCTGCGCCCAGATGGTGGCGTGGCGCGAGTGCGTATGCACAATGCCGCCAATGGAGGGGAATGCCTGATAGAGCAGCCGGTGAGTTGGCGTGTCGGAGGAGGGCTTTTTCGTACCTTCAACCACTTCACCGGTTTCGATGCTAACCACGACCATATCGTCAGCGGTCATGACGCTGTAATCGACGCCGGAAGGTTTGATCACAAAGACGCCGCGCTCGCGATCAACGGCGCTGACGTTGCCCCATGTGAGCGTGACCAGGTTGTGTTTTGGCAGCGCCAGGTTGGCTTCTAATACCTGGCGTTTGAGATCTTCTAACATGTTGACTCCTTCGTGCCGGATGCGCTTTGCTTATCCGGCCTACAAAATCGCAGCGTGTAGGCCTGATAAGACGCGCCAGCGTCGCATCAGGCGTTGAATGCCGGATGCGCTTTGCTTATCCGGCCTACAAAATCGGAACGCGTAGGCCTGATAAGACGCGCCAGCGTCGCATCAGGCGTTGAATGCCGGATGCGGTTTGCTTATCCGGCCTACAAAATCGCAACGTGTAGGCCTGATAAGACGCGCCAGCATCGCATCAGGCGTTACATACCTGATGCGGCTACTTAGCGACGAAATCCGTAATACACTTCGTTCCAGCGCAGTGCGTCTTTAAACGCTGGCAGGCGGGTGTCGTTATCAATCACCGTGATTTCAATGTCGTGCATCTCGGCGAACTGGCGCATATCGTTGAGGTTCAGCGCATGGCTGAAGACGGTATGGTGCGCGCCACCAGCGAGGATCCACGCTTCGGAAGCAGTTGGCAGATCCGGTTGCGCTTTCCACAGCGCATTCGCCACCGGCAGTTTCGGCAGGGAGTGCGGTGTTTTCACCGTGTCGATACAGTTAACCAGCAGACGGTAACGATCGCCGAGATCAATCAGGCTGGCGACAATCGCTGGACCGGTTTGGGTATTGAAGATCAGTCGGGCAGGATCGTCCTTACCACCAATACCGAGATGCTGAACGTCGAGGATCGGTTTCTCTTCTACGGCAATCGACGGGCAGACTTCCAGCATATGGGAGCCGAGCACCAGGTCATTACCTTTCTCGAAGTGATAGGTGTAGTCCTCCATAAAGGAGGTGCCGCCCTGCAGACCGGTTGACATCACCTTCATGATGCGAAGCAGGGCGGCGGTTTTCCAGTCGCCTTCGCCCGCAAAGCCGTAACCCTGCTGCATCAGACGCTGTACGGCCAGACCTGGAAGCTGTTTCAGACCGTGCAAATCTTCAAAGGTGGTGGTGAACGCGTGGAAGCCACCTTGTTCCAGGAAACGCTTCATCCCCAGCTCAATACGCGCCGCTTCCAGCACGTTCTGTCGTTTTTCGCCGTGGATTTGTGTTGCAGGCGTCATGGTGTAGCAGCTTTCGTACTCATCGACCAGCGCGTTAACATCGCCGTCGCTGATGGAGTTCACCACCTGCACCAGATCGCCAACCGCCCAGGTATTGACGGAGAAACCGAACTTGATCTGTGCGGCAACTTTATCACCATCGGTGACCGCCACTTCACGCATGTTATCGCCAAAACGGCAGACTTTCAGATGACGGGTATCCTGTTTAGAAACCGCCTGACGCATCCAGGAGCCGATACGCTCATGGGCTTGTTTATCCTGCCAGTGACCGGTAACCACGGCATGTTGCTGACGCATACGCGCGCCAATGAAGCCGAACTCGCGACCGCCATGTGCAGTCTGGTTCAGGTTCATAAAGTCCATATCGATACTGTCCCACGGCAGCGCCGCGTTGAACTGGGTGTGGAATTGCAGCAACGGTTTGTTGAGCATGGTCAGGCCGTTGATCCACATTTTGGCCGGGGAGAAGGTGTGCAGCCACACCACCAGACCAGCGCAACGATCGTCGTAATTCGCGTCGCGGCAAATAGCGGTGATTTCATCCGGCGTGGTGCCCAGCGGTTTCAACACCAGTTTGCAGGGCAGTTTCGCTTCCGTATTCAGCGCATTAACAACGTGCTCGGCATGTTGGGTGACCTGACGCAGGGTTTCCGGGCCATACAGATGCTGGCTGCCAATGACAAACCACACTTCATAATTATCAAAAATCGTCATTATCGTGTCCTTATAGAGTCGCAACGGCCTGGGCAGCCTGTGCCGGGGCGGAAGTTGGAAGATAGTGTTGTTCGGCGCTCATCGCCCATTGCTGATAGCGGCGATAAAGCTGTTCAAAGCGTTGTGCCTGTTCGCTGCGCGGTTGCAGGGTTTTCTCTACCGCACTGGCCATTTTTTGCTGGGCTGATGGGATGTCTGCGTGCACTTTCGCGGCGACGGCAGCAAAAATCGCCGCACCGAGCGCACAGCACTGGTCAGAGGCAACAATTTGCAGCGGGCGATTCAGCACGTCGCAGCAGGCCTGCATAATGACCTGGTTTTTCCGCGCGATGCCGCCCAGCGCCATCACGTTATTGACGGCGATCCCCTGATCGGTAAAGCACTCCATGATTGCGCGTGCGCCAAAGGCGGTGGCAGCAATCAAACCACCGAACAGCAGCGGAGCGTCGGTAGCGAGGTTAAGATCGGTAATCACCCCTTTCAGGCGTTGGTTAGCGTTTGGCGAGCGACGACCGTTAAACCAGTCGAGCACCACCGGCAGGTGATCCAGAGACGGATTTTTGGCCCATGCTTCGGTCAGCGCCGGAAGCAGTTGTTTCTGGCTGGCGTTGATTTGCGCTTTCAGTTCCGGATGCTGGGCGGCAAGCTGTTCCAGCGGCCAGCTGAGTACGCGACCGAACCAGGCGTAGATATCACCAAACGCCGATTGGCCTGCTTCCAGACCGATAAATCCAGGCACCACGCTGCCATCAACCTGACCGCAAATACCTTTAACTGCCCGCTCGCCAACGCTCTGTTTGTCGGCAATCAGAATGTCGCAGGTGGAAGTACCGATAACTTTTACCAGTGCGTTAGGCTGTGCGCCTGCGCCAACTGCGCCCATATGGCAGTCAAACGCGCCGCCGGAAATCACCACGCTTTCAGGCAGGCCGAGACGCTGCGCCCATTCCGGGCATAAGGTGCCCACCGGAATATCGGCAGTCCAGGTGTCAGTGAACAGCGGGGAAGGCAAATGGCGATTGAGGATCGGGTCCAGCTCATCAAAGAAACTGGCTGGCGGCAAGCCGCCCCAGCTTTCGTGCCACAGAGATTTATGCCCGGCGCTGCAACGTCCGCGACGAATATCCTGCGGGCGGGTGGTACCGGAAAGCAGAGCTGGCACCCAGTCGCACAGCTCAATCCACGATGCGGCAGATTGCGCCACGGCGCTGTCCTGGCGAGTCACATGCAGGATTTTTGCCCAGAACCATTCGCTGGAATAAATACCGCCAATATAGCGGGAGTAGTCAACATTGCCCGGCGCGTGGCACAAACGGGTAATCTCTTCCGCTTCTTCAACCGCAGTGTGGTCTTTCCACAATACGAACATCGCGTTCGGGTTTTCGGCAAACTCCGGGCGCAGCGCCAGCACGTTACCGTCGGCATCAATCGGTGCGGGCGTCGAGCCGGTACTGTCAACGCCAATCCCGACCACAGCTGCGCGCTGTTCGACGCTAAGCTCTGCAAGCACGGTTTTCAGTGCCGCTTCCATTGACTCAATGTAGTCACGCGGATGATGACGGAACTGGTTATTCGGGGCATCACAAAATTGCCCTTTTTGCCAACGGGGATACCACTCTACGCTGGTGGCGATCTCTTCACCGCTGGCGCAGTCCACCGCCAAAGCTCGCACAGAATCACTGCCAAAATCGAGGCCAATTGCAATCGCCATCGTTTCACTCCATCCAAAAAAACGGGTATGGAGAAACAGTAGAGAGTTGCGATAAAAAGCGTCAGGTAGGATCCGCTAATCTTATGGATAAAAATGCTATGGCATAGCAAAGTGTGACGCCGTGCAAATAATCAATGTGGACTTTTCTGCCGTGATTATAGACACTTTTGTTACGCGTTTTTGTCATGGCTTTGGTCCCGCTTTGTTACAGAATGCTTTTAATAAGCGGGGTTACCGGTTTGGTTAGCGAGAAGAGCCAGTAAAAGACGCAGTGACGGCAATGTCTGATGCAATATGGACAATTGGTTTCTTCTCTGAATGGCGGGAGTATGAAAAGTATGGCTGAAGCGCAAAATGATCCCCTGCTGCCGGGATACTCGTTTAATGCCCATCTGGTGGCGGGTTTAACGCCGATTGAGGCCAACGGTTATCTCGATTTTTTTATCGACCGACCGCTGGGAATGAAAGGTTATATTCTCAATCTCACCATTCGCGGTCAGGGGGTGGTGAAAAATCAGGGACGAGAATTTGTTTGCCGACCGGGTGATATTTTGCTGTTCCCGCCAGGAGAGATTCATCACTACGGTCGTCATCCGGAGGCTCGCGAATGGTATCACCAGTGGGTTTACTTTCGTCCGCGCGCCTACTGGCATGAATGGCTTAACTGGCCGTCAATATTTGCCAATACGGGGTTCTTTCGCCCGGATGAAGCGCACCAGCCGCATTTCAGCGACCTGTTTGGGCAAATCATTAACGCCGGGCAAGGGGAAGGGCGCTATTCGGAGCTGCTGGCGATAAATCTGCTTGAGCAATTGTTACTGCGGCGCATGGAAGCGATTAACGAGTCGCTCCATCCACCGATGGATAATCGGGTACGCGAGGCTTGTCAGTACATCAGCGATCACCTGGCAGACAGCAATTTTGATATCGCCAGCGTCGCACAGCATGTTTGCTTGTCGCCGTCGCGTCTGTCACATCTTTTCCGCCAGCAGTTAGGGATTAGCGTCTTAAGCTGGCGCGAGGACCAACGTATCAGCCAGGCGAAGCTGCTTTTGAGCACCACCCGGATGCCTATCGCCACCGTCGGTCGCAATGTTGGTTTTGACGATCAACTCTATTTCTCGCGGGTATTTAAAAAATGCACCGGGGCCAGCCCGAGCGAGTTCCGTGCCGGTTGTGAAGAAAAAGTGAATGATGTAGCCGTCAAGTTGTCATAATTGGTAACGAATCAGACAATTGACGGCTTGACGGAGTAGCATAGGGTTTGCAGAATCCCTGCTTCGTCCATTTGACAGGCACATTATGCAAGCATTGCTGGAACACTTTATTACCCAATCTACCGTGTATTCATTGATGGCGGTGGTGTTGGTGGCCTTTCTGGAGTCGCTGGCGCTGGTCGGTTTGATTCTACCCGGTACGGTGCTGATGGCGGGGCTGGGAGCGCTGATTGGCAGCGGCGAGTTAAGTTTCTGGCACGCCTGGCTGGCAGGGATTGTCGGTTGTCTGCTGGGCGACTGGATCTCCTTCTGGCTGGGCTGGCGTTTTAAAAAGCCGTTGCATCGCTGGTCATTTCTGAAGAAAAACAAAGCATTACTCGATAAAACTGAACATGCGTTGCATCAACACAGCATGTTCACCATTCTGGTCGGTCGCTTTGTTGGCCCGACGCGTCCGCTGGTGCCAATGGTGGCGGGAATGCTGGATCTGCCGGTGGCAAAATTCATTACGCCGAATATTATCGGCTGCCTGCTGTGGCCACCGTTTTACTTCCTGCCTGGGATTCTGGCGGGCGCGGCGATCGATATTCCAGCCGGAATGCAGAGCGGCGAGTTTAAATGGTTGCTGCTGGCGACGGCGGTATTTTTGTGGGTTGGTGGCTGGCTGTGCTGGCGGTTATGGCGCAGCGGTAAAGCAACCGATCGTTTAAGTCATTATTTGTCGCGCGGCCGTTTGTTGTGGCTGACGCCGTTGATTTCTGCCATCGGCGTGGTGGCGCTGGTGGTGTTAATTCGCCACCCGTTGATGCCGGTGTATATCGATATTTTGCGTAAAGTGGTTGGGGTTTAGGGGATTGTCTTGTGCGGGTTGCCTGATGCGACGCTGACCGCGTCTTATCAGGCCTACAAAACGCACTGTCCGTAGGTCGGATAAGGCGTTCACGCCGCATCTGACAGTGCATACTAACCCGTAATCCCCAATAGTGCTGAAGCACTCGCCTTACCGCTCAACAACTCATTGGTCTTACCCTGCCAGGCGATGCGCCCGTCGGCGACCACCACCGAGCGCGTGGCGATCCGCGCGGCATCTTCCACACTGTGTGACACCATCAATAACGTCATTTTTTGCTGCTGGCAGCTCGTGCTCACCAGCGTCAACATCTCCTGGCGTAGTGCCGGATCGAGCGCAGAGAACGGTTCATCGAGCAATAAAATCGGCTGTTCGCGTACCAGACAACGTGCTAACGCCACTCGCTGTCGCTGACCGCCGGAAAGCTCGCCAGGTAACCGCGCCATTAAATTATCAATCCCCATCTGGCGGGCGATAGCGTGCATTTTCTCCTGCTGTGCCGCGTTCAGTTTCAATCCCGGATTTAGCCCCAGCCCGATGTTCTGCGCGACCGTCAGGTGACTGAACAGGTTGTTTTCCTGAAACAGCATCGACACCGGACGGCGTGACGGCGGCGTCGTGGTGTGATCAACGCCGTCGATAGTCAGCGAACCGCTGGCTGGCGTCAGAAAACCGGCGATCAAATTCAGCAGGGTACTTTTACCCGCGCCGCTTGGCCCGAGGATTGCCACCTGCTCGCCGCGTTCTACCGTTAAGCTAAAACGCATCGGCAAATGGTGATAAAGCCAGGTGATATCAGTCAGTTTTAACATTTCGCCCCGGTAGTTTTTCAATCACGGTAAACAGCAGAAAACAGAGTAGTAGCAGAATTAACGCGGTGACCGCACCGTCCTGGCTGCGATAGGAGCCAATTTGCTGGTAGAGATAAAACGGCAGGGTACGGAAATCATCGTTACCGAACAACGCCACTACGCCAAAATCACCAATCGACAGCACGCAGGCAAAAGCCAGCGCCTGCGCCAGTGGACGTTTCAGGGCGCGCAGCTCGACCACTTTTAAGCGCGACCAGCCTTCAATGCCCAGCGACTGACACAACATACTGTAGCGGGCGGTGATATCGCGCATCGGGTTTTCCAGTACTTTCAGCGCATAAGGGATCGCCATTAACGCATTGGTGAAAATCACAATGCCGTCAGCAGATTGCGGCAGGCCAATGGTGTTGTTGAGCAGTAAAAAGAAGCCGGTAGCCAGCACAATCCCCGGCATGGCGAGAATCAACATGCCGCTCATCTCCAGCGCCTGACCCGCCAGCATTTTCTGCCGCGCCCGAAGTTCGCGACTGCTCCATAGCAGCATCATGGTCAGCACTACGCACAATACACCTGCCGCCAGCGCAATACGCAACGAGGTCCACAGCGCCTGCCACAGCACCGGTTGTGCCAGCACTTCCGGCAACTGGCGATTTAGCCCATCGACGATCACCGCCAGCAACGGTGGCAGCAACAGCAGCAGCGCCAGCACAATTAACACCGTGTCGCAAATGCGGCTATGCAGACGATCGTCCGGGTCGCGCCAGCCTTGCAGCAGCGTGGTGCCTGGCGCAATGGCCTTACTCAATCGCTGACTCAGCAGCACCAACCCGAGGCAACACACCATCTGGATCAGCGCCAGCATCGCCGCGCGGGCAGGATCGTAGTCGTAACTCAGCGCCTGATAGATTGCCAGCTCGATAGTGGTTGCCTGCGGACCGCCGCCCAGCGACAGCACGGTGGCGAAGCTGGCGAAACAGAGCATAAAGATAAGCGCGGCAACCGGCGGGATTTGTCGCCGTAGCCACGGCCATTCGATGAAGCGGAAAAAATGCCAGCCGCGCATCCCAAGCTGGGCGGCAAGCTGACGTTGCTCGCCGGGAATGTTTTCCAGTGCCTGGAGTAATAAGCGGCTCGCCATCGGTAGATTAAAAAATACGTGCGCCAGCAAAATACCTTGCAGGCCGTAGGGCGAAAAGGTCCACTCCAGACCGAGCGATTGGCAGAGCGATGCCAGCCAGCCCTGACGACCATAGACGCTAAGAATGCCGAAAACAGCAACCAGCACCGGGAGGATCAAGGTCATTGCGCACAGACGCAACAGCGCCAGCCGACCCGGAAAGCGCCTGCGATAGAGTGCGCGGGCGAGGAATATCGCGGGTACGACAGAGAGCAGCGCCGAGAGAAACGCCTGCCAGAAGGAGAAGCGCACCACATGCCACAGGTAGCTGTCCTGCCAGATTGCCACCCAGTTACCCTGCGGCGCGTTCCACCACAGGGCGAGAAACGCCGCGAGCGCAACCGCTACCACCAGCGTGGCGGCGCTTACACCTGGAATTAACCAGCCGGGAATTAACGGCTGACGGCGCGTTGCCATTCGCTAATCCATGCCTGACGTTGTGCCGCCACTTCGGCTGGCGTGAACTCCAGCGTGGTTGCTGGTTTGGTCAATTGTTCAAACCCGGCAGGCAGCGTGACATTTGCCACCGGATACATCCAGTTGCCGGTTGGGATCGCATTCTGGAAAGCCGGAGAAACCATAAACTGGAGAAATTTTTGCGCCAGCTCCGGCTGCTTGCTGGCAGCGGTGCGGGCGGCGACTTCCACCTGCAGATAGTGACCTTCGCTAAAGTTCGCGGCGGCGTAGTTATCTTTTTTCTCTTCGAGAATGTGATAAGCCGGAGAGGTGGTGTAACTCAGTACCAGATCGCTTTCACCTTTTAAAAACAGGCCGTAGGCTTCGCTCCAGCCTTTGGTGACGGTGACAGTTTTCTTCGCCAGTTTCTGCCAGGCCTGCGGGGTGTCATCGCCATAGACTTTTTGCATCCACAACAGCAGACCCAGCCCCGGCGTACTGGTGCGCGGATCCTGATAAATCACTCGCCAGTTTTGATCGCTCTCAACCAGCTCTTTCAGGCTTTGGGGCGGGTTTTTCAGTTTGTTCTTGTCGTAGACGAAGGCGAAGTAGCCGTAATCAAACGGTACGAAAGTGTCATTATTCCAGCCGCCGGGAACGTTAATGGCATCCGCTGCCACGCCGCTTTTGGCAAACAGTCCGGTTTTACTGGCGGCGTCTAACAGGTTGTTATCCAGCCCCAGAACTACATCGGCTTTGCTGTTTTTGCCTTCCATCCGTAGACGGTTGAGAAGCGAAACGCCATCTTCCAGCGCCACCAGTTTCAGTTCGCAATTACAGTCGGCTTCAAAGGCTTTTTTAACCACCGGACCAGGCCCCCAGTCGGCGGCGAAGGAATCGTAGGTATAAACAGTCAGAACGGGTTTAGCGAAAACGGGCGCTGTGCACAGCAACAGCAGGGGCAGACATTTTTTTAACACTTTGCACCTCAAAAAAGAGTGGCAAAGGACTTGAGAAGGAGCCTCAAATCCCTTCGCCGGCGTTATCCGGATCAGGTTCGACGGGTATTTTCTCAGCGCACGCGTTTGCGTGGCACCCCGTTGAGAACGGCGTTAGTGTAGTGATTTTGTTATCAACCAGCAATCATGGATCCGGTGGCGCAAACCACGCTGATTTAAAATCGAACCAGCCGAGGGTGTTCATGCGCAGGCCGCGCATACTGCGTTGCCCCTGAATGATCAGCCAGTGGTGCAATAATGGCACCATCGCTTTGCTGGCGACCAGTTGCTGGCACCAGTTCGCCAGATTCATCTCGCCATTGCGCCAGCGAGCAGCGTCGGCTTGCCAGTCAATGGGAATGCAATGTTGTAGCAGTGGCACTTCGCATAAATGTGCGAAAACAGAGAAGTCCAGCGGCAGGGTAAAGTTGGCGCTGTTTAGCCAGATATCACTTTCGATCTCTCCTGTATGCCACTGATCGTAGTCGATCTCTTTGATTTCCAGCGTGACCTGGTGACTTGCCAGAATCTGCTGCATGATCCCGGCAATCACCCGATGCTCACTGTGATCCTGATAAAAGGTTAGGGTGAGGCTTTCCAGACCAGCCGGTTTTTCGCTCTTTATGGTGCGGGCATGGTGCCAACGGGGGAGCAGTCCATAAGCCGGGAACCACAGTTGCTGGTACTGTTCCTCAGCGAAATAGACCAGATTAGTTGGAGAAAGCACATAGCTTACCCAGTCCCTGACTTGCTGATTCGCCCCGCGATGGGTGCGGCTGTCGAATAGTAAATAGTAGCAACCTTCCTCCAGGCGGCTTTCAATCTCTTTTTCCTCGCCCTGTGGACCTTTTAGCATCAGACCTCCGGCTGGCTCGTCGGCAATTTCCGGCAGAACCCAGACGTTAACTTCGTCGATTAATGCCCGGTAACCGAAGAAGTCATCGAATGCCTGAATTTTCAGTTGATTGGTGCTGTTGCGGATCACCGCATACGGACCGGTGCCGATGGGATGGCTGGCAAAGTTACTGAGGGTTTCCCATTCGCGCGGCAGGATCATCGCCGGAACTTGCCCCAGCAATAACGGTAACCAGCGGTCCGGTTGCGTGAGATGGATATCCAGCGTCCAGGGCGTCGGCGACACAATGTCAGCAATATGCGAATAGAGCGGCAGCGTATTGATTCGTTTTAAAGAGGCGATCACGTCGTCCATTTCCAGTTCACGACCATGATGAAAATGGACTCCTGGACGCAAAAAGAAACGCCAGTGAAGCGGTGATATTTGCTGCCAGTGGTGGGCGATGTCTGCTTCCAGTTCCCCATTTTCCTCATTTATGCGCGTTAGCGAACTGAAGATTTGCCGGGCAATATGGGTTTCGGAACGGCGCAATGCGCTGCCAGGTAGCAGATTACGCAACGGACGATAGTAGAGCACGCGCAGGATGTGCCGCCCCTGGCGGAAGCTGCGGCCCAGATGAGAAACCAGCATTTGCCGCACAGTCGCTTTGTCGCCAACCAACTGTACTAGTTGGTCGATACGATCCTGCTCCAGCAGGTCTTCCGCCCGCTGTTGCTGAAGCGCCAGCCCGGTATAGAGGAATGTCAGACGCGAGCGTTTACCGCGCCCGACTTCCGCTTCCCACGTCAGCCAGCCGCGATCCTGCATGGTGTTGAGCAGGGTACGCATATGACGACGCGAGCAGCTCAATAACGCTGCCAGTTCGTTGAGCGTTGTGTCCTGCGATTTACCCTCGCAGTATTGCCACAGGCGGATGAACTGTTGTTGCAGACGAGCAGATGGCATAAAAGGGGAACTCCTGCGCAAAAGACAGCAATTTTATTTTCCCTATATTAAGTCAATAATTCCTAACGATGAAGCAAGGAGGTGCCCCATGCGTCAGTTTTATCAGCACTATTTTACCGCGACAGCGAAGTTGTGCTGGTTGCGTTGGTTAAGCGTCCCACAACGATTAACCATGCTTGAAGGACTGATGCAGTGGGATGACCGCAATTCTGAAAGTTGACTTGCCTGCATCATGTGTGACTGAGTATTGGTGTAAAATCACCCGCCAGCAGATTATACCTGCTGGTTTTTTTTATTCTCGCCGCGCTAAAAAGGGAACGTATGATCTGGATAATGACGATGGCTCGCCGTATGAACGGTGTTTACGCGGCATTTATGCTGGTCGCTTTTATGATGGGGGTGGCCGGGGCGCTACAGGCTCCTACATTGAGCTTATTTCTGAGTCGTGAGGTTGGCGCGCAACCTTTCTGGATCGGACTCTTTTATACGGTGAATGCTATTGCTGGGATCGGCGTAAGCCTCTGGTTGGCAAAACGTTCTGACAGTCAGGGCGATCGGCGAAAACTGATTATATTTTGCTGTTTGATGGCTATCGGCAATGCGCTATTGTTTGCATTTAATCGTCATTATCTGACGCTTATCACCTGTGGTGTGCTTCTGGCATCTCTGGCCAATACGGCAATGCCACAGTTATTTGCTCTGGCGCGGGAATATGCGGATAACTCGGCGCGAGAAGTGGTGATGTTTAGCTCGGTGATGCGTGCGCAGCTTTCTCTGGCATGGGTTATCGGTCCACCGTTGGCCTTTATGCTGGCGTTGAATTACGGCTTTACGGTGATGTTTTCGATTGCCGCCGGGATATTCACACTCAGTCTGGTATTGATTGCATTTATGCTTCCGTCTGTGGCGCGGGTAGAACTGCCGTCGGAAAATGCTTTATCAATGCAAGGTGGCTGGCAGGATAGTAACGTACGGATGTTATTTGTCGCCTCGACGTTAATGTGGACCTGCAACACCATGTACATTATTGATATGCCGTTGTGGATCAGTAGCGAGTTAGGATTGCCAGACAAACTGGCGGGTTTCCTGATGGGGACGGCAGCTGGACTGGAAATACCAGCAATGATTCTGGCTGGCTACTATGTCAAACGTTATGGTAAGCGGCGAATGATGGTCATAGCAGTGGCGGCAGGAGTACTGTTTTACACCGGATTGATTTTATTTCATAGCCGTCTGGCGTTGATGACGCTGCAACTTTTTAACGCTGTATTTATCGGCATTGTTGCGGGTATTGGGATGCTATGGTTTCAGGATTTAATGCCTGGAAGAGCGGGGGCAGCTACCACCTTATTTACTAACAGTATTTCTACCGGGGTAATTCTGGCTGGCGTTATTCAGGGAGCAATTGCACAAAGTTGGGGGCACTTTGCTGTCTACTGGATAATTGCGGTTATTTCTGTTGTCGCATTATTTTTAACCGCAAAGGTTAAAGACATTTGATGACGTGGACGATAGCGGAAAGCCCGGTCATTTGACCGGGCAAGGGGATTAATTCATAAACGCAGGTTGTTTTGCTTCATAAGCGGCAATGGCGTCGTCGTGCTGCAAGGTAAGCCCAATACTGTCCAGACCGTTCATCATGCAGTGGCGGCGGAAGGCATCTATGGTAAAGCGATAGGTTTTCTCTCCCGCTTTCACCTCTTGCGCTTCCAGATCCACGTCGAAATGGATCCCCGGATTGGCTTTCACCAGCGCAAACAGTTCGTCCACTTCTGCATCGCTTAATTTCACCGGCAGCAGCTGGTTGTTAAAGCTATTGCCGTAGAAGATGTCAGCAAAACTCGGCGCAATCACCACTTTAAAACCGTAGTCGGTCAATGCCCAGGGCGCGTGCTCACGCGAGGAGCCACAGCCGAAGTTTTCTCGTGCCAGCAAAATGGAAGCGCCCTGATACTGCGGGAAGTTCAGCACGAAGTCCGGGTTTGGCTGTTGGCCTTTTTCATCCAGAAATCGCCAGTCGTTAAACAGATGCGCGCCAAAACCAGTACGGGTCACTTTCTGCAAAAACTGTTTCGGGATGATTGCATCGGTATCGACATTGGCGGCATCCAGCGGAACCACCAGGCCTGTGTGTTTGATAAATTTCTCTGCCATGGTGTGCTCCTTATTTAATGTTGCGAATGTCGGCGAAATGGCCGGTCACAGCCGCGGCGGCAGCCATTGCCGGGCTGACCAGATGCGTGCGCCCGCCGCGCCCCTGGCGGCCTTCAAAGTTACGGTTGCTGGTGGAGGCACAACGTTCGCCCGGATTCAGCCGGTCGTTGTTCATCGCCAGACACATTGAGCAGCCAGGTAAGCGCCATTCAAAACCGGCTTCAATAAAGATTTTATCCAGACCTTCCGCTTCCGCCTGGGCTTTTACCGGGCCAGAGCCGGGAACCACCAGTGCCTGCACGCCTGGCGCGACTTTTCGCCCTTTGGCGATCTCCGCTGCCGCGCGTAAATCTTCAATGCGCGAGTTGGTACAGGAACCGATAAACACTTTGTCGATAGCCACTTCGGTCAGCGGAATACCCGGTTTCAGCCCCATATAGGCCAGCGCTTTTTCTGCCGACGCACGTTCAACCGGATCGGCAAACGAAGCCGGATCGGGAATATTGTCGTTCACGGAAATCACCTGGCCGGGATTGGTGCCCCAGGTGACCTGCGGTGAAATTTCTTCTGCTTGCAGAGTGACAACGGTATCGAAAGTTGCGCCTTCGTCGGTTTGCAGGGTTTTCCAGTAGGCAATGGCGTCGTCGAAATCTTTGCCTTTCGGCGCATGCAGACGGCCTTTGACATAGTTAAAGGTGGTTTCGTCCGGTGCAACCAGACCGGCTTTTGCGCCCATTTCGATTGCCATATTGCACAGGGTCATACGACCTTCCATGCTTAAATCACGGATTGCTTCGCCGCAAAACTCCACCACATGCCCGGTGCCGCCTGCGCTACCGGTTTTACCGATAATTGCCAGCACGATATCTTTTGCGGTAATGCCCGGCGCGGCTTTGCCCTGGACTTCAATTTTCATGGTTTTTGCGCGGCCCTGTTTCAGGGTTTGCGTTGCCAGTACGTGTTCAACTTCGGAAGTGCCGATACCAAAGGCCAGTGCGCCAAACGCGCCGTGGGTGGCGGTATGCGAGTCGCCGCAGACAATGGTCATCCCCGGCAAGGTGACGCCCTGTTCCGGCCCCATTACGTGGACGATCCCCTGATACGGGTGATTCAGGTCATACAGTTCGACGCCAAATTCTTTGCAGTTTTTGATCAGTTCCTGCATCTGGATACGCGCCATTTCACCGCAGGCATTAATGTCTTTGGTCTGGGTAGAGACGTTGTGATCCATGGTAGCGAAGGTTTTGCCCGGCTGACGTACCGGGCGACCGTGGGCGCGCAGACCATCGAACGCCTGCGGTGAGGTCACTTCATGCACCAGGTGGCGGTCGATATATAACAGTGGGGTTTCGTTTTCGGCTTCGTACACAACGTGAGCGTCGAACAATTTTTCGTATAACGTTTTAGCCATGATTACACCCCTTCTGCCACATAGCGGGCAATGATATCGCCCATTTCATCGGTACTAACGGCGGCAGCGCCACGGGCTAAATCCCCGGTGCGAATGCCTTCTTCTAATGCGCGGTTAATGGCGCGTTCAATGGCGCAAGCCGCATCATCGGCATCCAGGCTGTAGCGCAGCAGCAGTGCCAGCGACAGAATTTGCGCAATCGGGTTGGCGATGTTTTTGCCTGCGATATCTGGTGCTGAGCCGCCTGCCGGTTCATACAGACCAAAACCTTGCTCGTTCAGGCTGGCGGAAGGCAACATCCCCATCGAGCCAGTGATCATTGCGCACTCGTCAGACAGAATGTCGCCAAACAGGTTGGAGCACAGCAGAACGTCAAACTGTGATGGATCTTTAATCAGCTGCATGGTGGCGTTGTCGATGTACATATGCGCCAGTTCGACATCCGGGTATTCCGTGGCGATCTCGTTAACGATCTCCCGCCATAAAATAGAGGATTGCAGCACGTTGGCTTTATCGATCGACGTCACTTTGTGGCGACGCTTGCGAGCAGATTCAAACGCGATGCGGGCGATACGTTCGATCTCAAAACGGTGATACACCTCGGTATCAAAGGCTTTTTCATATTGTCCGCTACCTTCGCGGCCTTTTGGCTGACCGAAATAGATGCCGCCGGTCAGTTCGCGCACACACAGGATGTCGAAGCCGTTTGCGGCAATGTCTGCACGCAGCGGACAGAATGCTTCCAGCCCCTGATACAGTTTTGCCGGGCGCAGGTTGCTGAATAATTTGAAGTGCTTACGCAGAGGCAGCAGCGCGCCGCGTTCTGGTTGCTGGTCTGGTGGTAAATGTTCCCATTTCGGACCGCCTACCGAGCCAAACAGCACGGCATCGGCTTGCTCACAACCTTCAACCGTCGCAGGCGGCAGCGGCTGCCCGTGGTTATCAATGGCTGCGCCGCCTACATCGTAATGGCTGGTGGTGATGCGCATCGCAAAGCGGTTGCGCACGGCATCCAGCACTTTCAGCGCCTGGGTCATCACTTCCGGACCAATACCGTCCCCCGGCAATACGGCAATATGGTAATTCTTCGACATCACACGGTTTCCTTGTTGTTTTCGTTGTGTTGAGCTTTGCGTTGCAACTCTTTTTCGACTTCTGCGGCGCGCCAGATATTGTTCAGTACGTGCACCATGGCTTTGGCGGAGGACTCGACAATATCGGTGGCCAGGCCGACGCCGTGGAAGCGGCGACCGTTGTAGTTAGCGACAATATCCACCTGACCCAGAGCATCTTTACCGTGACCTTTAGCAGTCAGGCTGTATTTCACCAGTTCGACGTTATAGTCAGTGATGCGGTTTATCGCCTGATAGACGGCATCGACCGGACCGTTACCGTTGGCGGCTTCTGCTTTGACTTCTTCGCCGCAGGCCAGTTTGACGGCGGCGGTGGCGATATCGTTAGAGCCAGACTGCACGCTGAAGTAATCCAGACGGAAATGCTCCGGCTCTTCTTGCTGCTTACCGATGAAGGCCAGCGCCTCCAGATCGTAATCAAACACCTGACCTTTTTTGTCCGCCAGCTTCAGGAAAGCGTCGTACAAATTGTCTAAATTATATTCACTTTCTTTATACCCCATCTCATCCATGCGATGTTTCACCGCCGCACGCCCCGAACGAGAGGTCAGATTCAGCTGGATTTGGTTCAGACCAATAGATTCTGGTGTCATGATTTCGTAGTTTTCGCGGTTTTTCAGCACGCCATCCTGGTGGATACCGGAGGAGTGTGCGAATGCGCCGCTGCCAACAATGGCTTTGTTTGCCGGGATCGGCATATTACAAATCTGGCTAACTAACTGGCTGGTGCGCCATATCTCCTGGTGATTAATGGCGGTGTGGACGTTGAGAATATCCTTACGAACTTTGATCGCCATGATGACTTCTTCCAGGGAACAGTTTCCGGCACGCTCGCCGATCCCGTTCATTGCGCCTTCCACCTGGCGTGCACCGGCATGTACCGCCGCCAGTGAGTTTCCGACCGCCAGGCCCAAATCGTCGTGGGTATGTACGGAGATAATGGCTTTGTCGATGTTAGGCACGCGTTCATACAGGCCTCTGATGATTCCGGCGAACTCAAACGGCATGGTGTAGCCCACGGTGTCCGGAATGTTGATGGTGGTGGCACCGGCATTAATCGCCGCTTCGACCACTCGCGCCAGATCGGCAATGGGTGTACGCCCGGCATCTTCGCAAGAAAATTCAACATCATCGGTGTAATTACGGGCGCGTTTCACCATATAGATAGCGCGTTCGATCACCTCGTCCAGCGTGCTGCGCAGCTTGGTGGCGATGTGCATTGGCGAAGTGGCAATAAAGGTATGAATACGGAAGGCTTCGGCGACTTTCAGGGATTCGGCCGCCACGTCGATATCTTTTTCCACGCAGCGAGCTAACGCGCATACGCGGCTGTTTTTAACCTGGCGAGCGATGGTTTGCACTGATTCAAAATCACCCGGCGAAGAAACGGGGAACCCGACTTCCATCACGTCAACACCCATACGCTCAAGGGCCAGCGCAATTTGCAGTTTTTCTTTCACACTCAAGCTTGCCTGTAACGCCTGTTCACCGTCGCGCAATGTGGTATCGAAAATAATGACTTGCTGGCTCATGGTTTGGGTCCTTGTCTCTTTTAGAGCGCCTCGCTTCGGGCATAAAAAAACCCGCGCAATGGCGCGGGTTTTTTGTTTGACTGCGTGCTGGCTTAATGCTGGATGCCGCTCACTCGTCTACCGCGCAAAGAAGATGCGTTTAGTAGTAGTAGACCGATAAAGCGAACGATGTGAGTCATTAAATCAGCTCCAGATGAATGCGATATGCTTTTAGAGTTACTGGATACAAAAACGGATGTCAACCCTGACGCAATAAAAACGTCCCGCCAGCGTGAGTTCTGCATCCGTAAAATTAGCTAATTGTGCTGCGGTGGTTAAAGTAAGCGATATTAATTTCTGCTTAACTACCGACGCTTTTCATCGGTTGACATATTTCAGCATAAATTTTTGCATCTAATCAACGAGGAAAAAGGGGACAGGTGATGCTGCCAACTTACTGATTTAGTGTATGATGGTGTTTTTGAGGTGCTCCAGTGGCTTCTGTTTCTATCAG
>NZ_JAVUPQ010000033.1:0-44057 GCF_032029835.1 Escherichia sp. AM3
GCTGATAGAAACAGAAGCCACTGGAGCACCTCAAAAACACCATCATACACTAAATCAGTAAGTTGGCAGCATCACCCTGCCTGTTTATTATGCTGCACAAGATTAGTTCGAAATGTCGCTTCGCTACGTTGTTTTTCCACATTAAGCGGACGAATACGTTTACCCACCTTATGGGTAAAAAAAGTTCCACCGATCACAATGAGCACGACGGTATAGACCATATACCCCTGGATATTCCATTCTGTTCCACCAACAGTGAATGAGAGCGTACCCGCGCTTTGCCAAAGAATAACGGTAAAGGTGATCAGCATGCTAAGTGACTGGATGAAGCCAAATGAAAGACTGAGCGTTTTGCTGATCAGTAAGAGAATGTCTTCAGCGATACGTTGGTCAGGGTTATCTGTATTTTTATGCTCGCCGTAGATCTGCGTGAAGTAGTAGTTTTTATCTGCAAACCACCGATTAAGGTAGTAATCTGTTAACCATTCGCGCCAGCGAATAGTCAGCAGTTTAATTAACCATGTTTTGTTTACGGATATTAATACAAAGATCCCCAGCAGGGCAGGGAACCAAAGGACAAGCTGCCAAAGCTTATCGGTTTCTTTCTGGCTTAGCGCATTGAAAAAATCATTATTCCAGTCGTTTAACCAGACCTGAATTTTAACCACGCCAAGGATCATTGCGAGGATAATAATGATTAACAACACTGAAGTTTTATTATTCTTACGCAGCCAAAAGGGCTTCAACAGACAGAGATACTTTGCTATCAACATACGAAGCGTAATGGGAATGGTTATCATTAGCGAAAATTGATTGTGCCATCCAATGACTATCTATGGCAATGATTTACTGATGAAATTTATTTAAGTATCATTTAACAATATGAAATATAAAGGAATATTTCATTTTCAGTGGTTATGGTTATGCTATTGATAATCAAGGATATTGCTAATGCCCTGATGCATACCACGTAAGCCAGGATTTTCGCAAGGGAAGATGATGATGACGAAACACCCGACAGGAATTTATGTCGGGTGCCTTGTTAAGGTCATAAGAAGGAGGCTAAGAATGGAGTTAAAAGAGAGCGTTATTAATTATTCTCCATTTGTTTTGCAACATCCATAATGTGGTAAAGCGGTACTCTGTTCTTAGCTAACTCTACCATGGCGTTCATATAAGGTACCATGGTTGAAAAAAGGATTTTATAACCTTCGCAAAAATAAGAAACAGTCTCATTGTTTACTTTAGTAATACGATGCTTAGGACAACCGCCATTGCAGATAGGTTTATATGCACATTGCTGACATTTCGCTGGAATCCGTTTTTTTTGCGCTGTCAGTTGTACACTGTTCATCGTTTTGAGTTCAGATTTATTAATGTTTCCAATTTTGTACTGTGGATAGACAAAATGGTCGCATTCGTAAATGTCTCCATTACTTTCAACAACCAGATTATCCTTGCAGGACTCCTGGAAAATACAACTGGTATGCCCATTCCCCAAAAAACGGCTGACAAAGCTTTCAAACTGACGGATGAAAATTTCACCCACATCGTTTTTAACCCATTGCATAAAAATGGTTGACATAAACTTGCCATAAGCCGTGGGAGGCACAGAAAAATCAATGATACGGAATGTGTTCTCACTATGACCACTGAAATCAATATTCGGCGTCCCGGTTTCTAGCAATTCGATAAATTGCATATGTTTACTGCCGATAGATTTTAAAAAATGATAAACCTCAAGAGGGTAATGGACATTAACGTTATTAATGACGGTTAACGTATTAAACTCTACTTGATATGATTTCAGACGCTCGATGGCTGCTATCACTTTTGCAAAAGTACCATTACCTGAATTACTGCGTCTGTAACGGTCATGTAGCTCCTGGGGTCCATCGATCGAGATACCAACCAGAAACTCATGTTCTTTGAGAAAGGCACACCATTCATTATTCAATAAAATGCCATTCGTTTGTAATGCATTAAAAATACGTTTTTGGCCTGCATAGCGTTGTTGATAGTGAATAACTTTACGGAAAAAATCCAGGCCAGCCAGAGTGGGTTCACCGCCTTGCCAGGTAAAATAGACCTGATTGCCAGACGCTGCGATATATTGTTTGATGAACTCTTTCAGAGTGCTGTCATCCATCCATTTTTCATGAGTAAACTGCGACTCTTTTTCAAGGTAAAAACAGTAATCACATTTGAGATTACATTGAAAACTGGAGGGCTTGGCTGTAACGTGCATCGCTATCTCGCTCAATAAGGCGGCGGAAAATTCCGCCGCATGAAGGTTTAGTTATTTCGCTTCGCTTAGTGCTTTCTTGATATTGTTAAACTTCTCCTGATTTACCTCGCTAAGCGGTGGCTGGCTGCTGTCGATAAACTCTCTTACCACGCCTTGCATCTCTTTAACGACCTGCGGATTGGCGGCGGCAAGGTTATCTTTTTGCTGTAGATCCGTCAGTTTGTATAGACCTAACTGATTGTTTTCTACTGTATAGACAAGCGAATAATCGTTATTTCTCACCGTATAAGAGAATTGGCTTAAGTCCTCAGTGTTGGGGTTATGCGGGTAATCGTCTGACTGATGACGGACAAATTTGTGGTAATTATCCCAGAATGGAATATTTTCCTCATCAAACCAGTGAGAATAAGAGGTTATCCAGGTCAGATTTTTATGTGGCTCGCCTTGTTTCTTATCTTGCAACCAGGGCAGCAAGGAAACGCCATCCAGCTTAAGGTCTTTTGGAATGCTGATATCGGCTGCATCAAGAGCTGTCGGGTAGAAATCCATTGCGGAAATCAGCTTGTCATAATTACCGGGTTGAAGTTTTCCTTTCCACCACATAAACATTGGGGTGTGAGTACCGCCAGGATAGGTCTGACTCTTATAGCCTTTTTGCGCCCCGTTCAGCGGCAGAGGACCATCGATAACCGCACCATTATCGGAGGTAAAGAGAATAATTGTATTGTCATACTGTCCGTTTTTCTTCAGTTGTTCGAGAATGCGTTTTACACCCTGATCAACAGAATAAACGGAAGCGTAGTAGTTATCTGCCGTTTGACTACCGGTATTAAATTGCTTCTGATATTGCTCCGGTGCAGGATTATCATTTGGCAGGTGCGGAGCATTATAAGCCAGGTAAAGCATAAAAGGCTGGTCAAGTGTTTTGGCACGATCAACAACGCCAATTGCCTCATCGGTTAACTGATCGCTGATATAACCTTTTGCGGGGACACGTTCACGATTTTGGAACAGTGAAGGGGAGTTGTAATATGCCGTTCCTGCAGCGTGGAATCCCATAAAGTAATCAAAGCCACGGTTTTGAGGTTGCCATTCTTCCGCAGAAAATGTGGTGAAGTTGTCATGATAGTCACGTGTTTGTTTATCTTCCGGTACCGGCACATTACTGATTTTTGACAAGTGCCATTTACCTACTGCTGCAGTGTAATAACCATGATTCTGGAATAATTCAGGCAAGAAAGTTTCTGTTAGCGGAATACCATCCTGAGCATCGGTATTGGAATAGACACCAAAGCGGGCGGGAGCTCGACCGGTCATTATTGCGGCACGGGAGGGGCCGGAAACACCGTGTGCCACATAGCCGTTAGTAAACCGTACGCCTTCATCCATTAATGAAAGGAGCGTCGGCGTTGATTTTTGTGCAGCTTCAATGGCTTTATCTATCCCTATTTTGTAGGTATCGACAACTTCACGATTTTCCATTGTTTTTGGGTCAAAAGATCCCTTATCAAAAGGAAGTTGTCCATAACCAAGATCATCCATGGTTAGTACGATAATATTTGGCTTTCCTTTGGTACTGTATTCAGTCGGCGTAAAGTCTGAGAAAGCAACGTTTGTTTTGGTTGCTTTCAGCTTTACATCATCTGCCGCATGAGCAGCAAATGCAGCCATACCAGATGCCAGTATCAAAGATATCGAGGTACTTACGACACTTTTCTTTAATGCAGACTTCATAAATGTTCCTCTTCTTATTGTACTTAATTCCGAAGTAATTTTACGAAGAGAAATAAGTGGATGTAAGTGAAGTTAGTCACATAAAGAGATAGCAGATTTAGCTAAAAAAAGGGAAATAACAGTCCATAAAGCGTTGACATTACTTTCTGTTCTATTAAGTAATTTCTCGCCGATAAACAACTAATTTATTGATATTTAATAAATTATTGCATTTTACTGACAAAATGCCGAATTGAGATCATAAATAATCATGCAACAGGTTATGCAAGTGCATAAATATGTGATGGATGTCACTTATTTATTTCAATAAATATATCGCCTAAAAACAACGCGGGGCAGGGAATGGCTGCCCCATATAATTCTTACGTAGCGTGCGTGGTTGACTACTCGTTAGCAAATAATCAAATAGCTAAAGCACTCATCGTGTTGCCCGTATTCATACCCGTGTGACTTTGACAACGGTACTCCTTAGAAACTCTCTTCGGACTGTTGCCGAAATGTTTGCGGAACGCATAAATAAAATAAGATGTACTGGCATAACCACATTGTTCGGCAATTTTATTGACTGAACCTTCTACGCGTATCAAATTTTTTGCGTGCTGCATTCTGGCATCTAATAGAATCTGTGAGAATGTCGTTTGCTCTTGCTTTAGTTTTTTCTTCAACAGGCTTTCACTGATGTACAGGCAGTCACAAATATCTTTCAGCTTCCATGGGTGCGCCAGCTTCATGTTGACAATATTTCTCACTTTTCCGGAAACGGATAGCACACCGTTAGTTAATAGTGTAATGAAACCTTTGCATGCGGCAAAAATAGACAGGCAAGAAAAAAGCAAAAGTTCTGAAAAATTATGATGATTGCGTTCTTCCGAGTTGAGATAAGCAATCATTTCATTAAGCAATCCAGTCGGTACATTTGAAGCACGTAAAAACTTCGCAGGAACAGGCACCGTCACTGTCTGGATGTTAGTGCATTGTAGATATTTTTTAATGGTATTTTCAGTAAATCCGATCTCTTTAAAATGCCGCTCATAAGGTTCAAAATGCGTACGAACAGCGTTATCTACCATCAGGATCTCGCCGTCAGAGAAGGCGTAATCTTTATCTAAAATGTTAGCGTTGAAGGCATGATGAATAAATATAACAGAACAAACGAGCGACATTTTATCTCCTTAAAACAATAAAGTTTTTATCGATACTTTTTTAACATTTCATATTTATAATTTGCTGTTTGTTTTCAGCCTTGCAAACTATTGATAATGAAATGTGTAAGATCTCTTGCAATGCGACCCATTTCTGAAATACTCAGCTGATCAATTGCCGAAAAAATGGCTATCAACGTAAGTGTCAGTAATAAGACAACCACAATTGCAGACATGATTTCTTTATAGTTGTCTCTTTGCGTGATTTTGTTTTTCACTGTGGTCGCATGCATTTCAAATATGTTTATTTAGCGGATAACGTTAAAAATCGTTAATCAGTATGCTTAATATAACAGGCTGGAGAAAAGAGGAAATAGGACTGGTGCTTCAGTACTGAGCGGAGTTTCTTACAGCTGTAGGCAGAAGTTTATATCTTATAGTATGTAGTTTAATTTAATCCATGTGAGCAAATTGCGAAATAATAGTCAATGAGGAATTCTTCTGCTGTGCGGATGACAGCAGAAGAAATGAGAAGAGGCATTAATTTGATGGTTCTAATTCAACCGGAATACTTTTATAGCCAGGAATGCCACTTAATGGATCGTGGTTATCAAGTGTTATCATGTGATTCGATTCTGGAAAATAGGTCACCAGTGAGCGGTCAGCCATAGGGTAAATGACCACTTTTAATCTATCCATGCGGCGTGAGCTGCGCTTACCGTCTGGCGTAAGCGCAATAAGATTAACTCTTTCGCCGTTTTTTACACGGCAAATTTTAGCTTGTTTAGCACTCATAAAGACCACATCTCGTTGACCGAATACCCCTCGATAGCGATCATCCATACCATAAATCGTCGTGTTGTACTGATCGTGGCTGCGTACTGTCGCCATGACCAGCTTACTGTTAAACGCTGAAGATGGATCTTCTAACAGCCCTTTGCTGGTAATGAAATTAGCCTTACCTGACGGCGTCATCCAGCGCCTTTCAGCAGCTGCATTTATCAGGTGAAAACCACCGGGATGACGGATGCGCTGGTTATAGTCGGCGAACTCTGGCAGCACAGCTTCAATGTCATTGCGAATGCGATCATAATCTTCCACCAGATACTCCCAGGCTACCACGCTCTGGGGTAGTGCTGCCTGCGCGATTCCCGCGACCACTGCACACTCTGATTTCAGCATTACACCGGCGGGTTTTAACACGCCACGCGAGGCATGAATCATCGACATTGAATCCTCAACGGTTACCGCCTGCGCACCGTTTTTTTGCATGTCAATCTCGCTACGTCCCAGGACCGGCAGAATATAGCTATGCCGTGCGGTCAACAGATGAGAGCGGTTAAGCTTAGTGGCTACGTGTACCGCCAAATCTAATTGCGTTAACGGTACAGCGCTCGCTTCCCGATCTGGCATTGCCAGCGCAAAATTGCCCCCCATGCAGATCAATGCTCGAGCCTGCCCCGTACATATTGCTTGCATGCTGGCAATTGCAGCATGTCCAGGTGCATGAGGTGGGGTGAAGCCATAGCGCTCACCCAGACGAGCCAGAAACTCTGCAGACGGTTTCTCGGTGATACCGACGGTTCGGTCGCCCTGTACATTAGAGTGTCCACGTAGTGGGCAGATACCCGCACCAGGCTTGCCAATGTTACCTTTCATCAACAGCAGATTGACCAGTTGCTGTACGTTCTGGGTACCATGTTCGTGCTGAGTGATCCCCATTCCGTAACAGATAATGGTGCGTTCGGCAGCGGCATATGCGTCAGCCAGTTCGGCGATTTGTGTCTGACTTAGTCCAGAAATACGTTCGATATCTTTCCACTCGGAATTGAGAACGTCACGGCGTAGCTCGTCAAAGCCGACGGTATGCGTTTGAATAAACTCGTCATCAAGCAATGAAGGCCGACCTGCGGCGCTTGCAGCATCATCGCGCTCAATTAACAGGCGCATCATCCCCTTGAGCAACGCCATATCGCCACCAATGCGCACGTTATAGTAGGCACTGGCCAACTGAGTCTCAGAGTTCGTCAGCATTTCAAACGGGTTTTGCGGTGCGGTAAATCGCTCCAGGCCACGTTCCTGTAGAGGATTGATGGCGATCATTTTCGCTCCCCGTTTCACTAAAGCGCGCAACGAAGTCAGCATGCGAGGGTGGTTTGTACCAGGGTTATGCCCAATGCAAATGACTAAATCGCACTTCTCAAAGTCTTCCAGCAACACGGTCCCTTTACCTACACCGATACTCGCTGCCAAACCCACGCTTGTCGGTTCATGGCACATGTTGGAGCAGTCGGGAAAGTTATTGCTCCCGTATTCACGGGCAAAAAGCTGATAAAGAAAGGCAGCTTCATTGGAAGTGCGGCCCGAAGTATAGAATTCAACCTGATTGGGATCACTATAGCTTTGAAGGCGTGCGCCAATTTCGTCGAAAGCTTGTTGCCAGCTTAATGGCTTGTAACAGTCGCTGACGGCATCATATTTCAAAGGCTGAGTGAGTCGCCCCGCAGCCTCAAGCTCGTGGTCTCCCCAGGTAAGTAATGATTGAACCGTATTCTCAGCAAAGAAAGAGGCGTTTACCTGCTTATCCGTGACTTCCCAGGCGATTGCTTTTGCGCCGTTTTCACAAATGTCGAATGACGCACTGTGCTTAGGATCTGGCCATGCACAACCCGGACAGTCAAAGCCCTCTGGCTTATTCATGTCAAACATGGCAATAACATCCTGGCGTATATCCATCTGCTTACGTACTGCATTCGCTACGGATTTAACAGCACCCCAACCACCTGCAGCACCCTGGTAGGATTCAATTTTTTTCTTCATCTACTTATCCTGTGTGGAAATGAATTATTAGGATTTGTAATAGCGATGATGCACAGTACATACAAAGGGATTATCGCCAACATGGATATATAAGAGTAGGGGACTACTCTCTTTCTATTTTTAATCTATTATCGTTAAACAATAGATTAAATACGATAAGTTAAGCATCATCTCTCATAGTGTTTAAATTAACATATTTTTCAATATAAAAAATAAGACTCTGGCTTCAATTGTGCGCGGATTTTCTTACAGGTGTAGGCTAATAGCCTTCACAAAATAATTATCCGCGCAATTTTCGTGAATGGAGCGCATAGACTAAGGTCAAAATCACAATTATTCATAGATAAAAGTGACACCAATGACTGACTGGACGGTTCCGGCTGAAACCTTGTTTCCTGTTTGTCCATAGGTTGCGCTTAAACCCAGAGGTACTTTGCTTTTATTTACTGTCCCCAGGGAGACATTTTCTCCCGTAGCCAGTATTTTTCCATTACGCATTAGAGTGACACCCACTCCCGATGCTTTTGTTGCATCAGGTGCTGTGTTAGCAAACACTTGTCGGCTACTGTCAGTGGTGGCACCCGAAAGATAAAATGAGAGCTTTTGTTCGCTTGAGCAATATACGCCAAGGGGTATTTCTGCGCTTCCAGGAAAGTCCGGGAGATCCACGGTGACATTACGACTATCAACGGTGCAGCCGCCTGTTGGCATAACAACATTGTTATTTGAAATAATATTCCACGTAAAATTACGCGGATTTCCGCTTCCTAATGTTGCAATTTTATACATATGAATACGGGCAATGACTTCCCCCGCTTTTATGACAACTCCACCGGCCGCCCCAACTGGGGTAATATAGAGTTTTAACGGTAATGGCATCGGTGTCTTATCACCAATATCCAATACGTTGGTATTTGTCGTCAACGGGAAGGGGTAGGTCACATTATTCCAGTACAGCGATCCTTTATATGACTGTAGGGAGCCTGCGAAAGCTGAGCCTTGTACCAGGTTTATATGATCAGTGTCGTACCAGCCGCCGTAATCATTCCAGCAACTTATATGCTGAGACAAGTCTACAACCAGATTCTGGCCCGGCTGTATTACAGGGTCGAGATTAACATAAACAGAGGTTGTACCTGCTCCAATACTTGACCCGCCATCGACATTACAACTGAAGGCAAAAACTTTGCCTGCCATTAATAGAAGATAAATACCGAACAGGACCTTTATACTGATTGTTTTACCCATGATATATCCTAAGGTTAAAAATTGATTTAAAAAGAAGGCTAAGAAAATCGAATCGACGTTATTGCCAGGTGTAGATCACATTGATTAGCGCCTCGATCGTTCCCTGGCTTGCGTTTCCATTCACCGTGATAGCTCTTGCCTTAAGTGGAAACTGTGCATTACGAGTGATCTCATCAACAATAACCGTTTTGCTATCGCCATTTTTTAACGCAGCATCCTGGTCATCCCTCAGCTCTATCTGAATATTTTCGGCAGTACCTTCATTTTTGTAATAACCCGTATTGTCAGTTGAACCTGTCACGATTGCCGTCACTGCACTTGTTTCAACCGGACAATCGGTTAATGACAAAGTAATATTGTGCCAGCCAGATGCAGAACCAGGTTGTTGCAGATTGCGCGTATAAAGATCCCCGAGATTAACGTTAGCTTCTTTGGTTTGAATAGTGCAGGGTTTAGCGACTACCCGACCATTAACAGTGATAGTGACATCGGCGGCCTGGAGAGTTGCTGTGAATAACGCGCAAAACGTAGCTAACAGGAACCTCTTGTGAAGTCTTTTCATATCTGACTCTGATTATTGAAATTCAAGGGTAAAGGTTGCCGAAGCCCTCACCAGTCCCGGATTGACGGACTTCTGAGTTGACTTCAGACGAGCGGAGTAAGGCAAAATATTGTTCTGTTCTGGTACCAGTGGGATCCACTGCATCCCGGCATGAAGATCATTCAGTTTCACCGGACGCATATTTGCGTCCAATATTTCTATACCCAAACCGGAGGCCGTATTGCTTCCTTCATCCAGTTTCAACAAAGTATTATTTTCTGCATCCTCAATACCGTTAAATGCAACCCGAACCCCCGTTGTCCCTTTGCTGCATTCACTTAACGTAATCTGAAAAGGGACGGCTGGACTTGTGCTACCGGTCGTTGGAAATTGTCTGGCACTGTTTTTTTGGAGATCTACGGTAAAATTAAGCGAATCCGATGAGACTGTGCAGCCATAATCGAGGACGCGCCCGCTAATTTTAATAACGCTATCTGCGGATAAAGCAGAATAGGTGGTTAACCCCAGACATAAACCGAGGAAAATAATGTTATTGTATTTCATAATCTATTGTTCCTTAGCGACAGATTGCTGTCTGCTGGTTCAGTAAGGTACCAGGAGAAACTTCAGGAAGCTTGTACTCGACAATACAGTTTGAGTTTTTATCTTTGCCCCATGAAACCTGTAATTGCCCTGACTGTGGAAGTCCAGTCAGATAAACCTGACCATTTTCCGCGACAATGCTGCCATTTTTATTCTCTCCGTGTGTGACAATTGCACCGAATGGAACGCTCTTATTACCGTACTTCAACGTCATTAATACTTTCCCGCCGATTTGTGCATTAAATGTTGCTCTGGCAATAGCACTGTGAGTTGGGATGACAGTGACCACGGTTTCATCCAGTTCAACATTATCTGCAAGGGAATTCGCGTTAAGAGCAACACGGTTTTCTCTATATTCTGTCGCAAATGGTAATATGGCATAGCCACGCCAGTCGGTATGAATTCCGGTCTGGTTCTCTATTTTGACATTATCAGCACCAGGAGCCTTAACCAGAACCATTGTGTCGCCCAGCGGCTGTCCAAAGGTGATGCCATCAGCATGAGCAATAATCCCACCACTCATTCCGTAATAAATCTGGCTGCTGTCACCACTCCGACTGTAACCGACATTAGTATTACCATAAGCTCCACGATAATTAAGAGAACTGTAACCACTGGTGCCAGACGATGTATTACCTCCGTGGGTGTTACCGACCTGAACGCTATAATTCAGGTTATTATCCGGCAGCAGAGTGCCATAAACCCCCGATAGATTGGTCATGCCGCCTTTCAAATCGTTTGACATACTGTAACTGGCGTTTGAATTACGAAATGCCGACTGACTGTCTGTACGCATCCAATGACTGAAGGGAACATTAAGCGTAAAAGCGAGTAAATGATCCCGATCGTTTTGCCATATATTATTGGAATAGCTGTAATTCAGCGAAGTCGTAATATCACCAAACGGCACATTTAATCCAAATGATATTTGCTGGTCGCTGCGTGACGTGTTCCAGTAACTTTGGCGACTGGCACTGAAAAATGTCGTACCGTAATTTCCAAGCTGCTGAGAGATGCTTATTTGTTCCTGACCACGCTTACTGTAGAACAGATTAAAATAATCAATAAATTGTGTCTGCTCATTGGTGTCTCCGGTAGGAGGCTTGACGGTGTAACCACTCATTCGACTGTAGGCACTGTCGGATAAGTTATAAAAACCTTGCGTAGAATAGCGATATCCTGCGACCTGGATATTGGTTCCACAACAAGTTTATTGCTGCACTTGTTGAAGAGAGTATTTGCAAAAACATTTTATGTCGCTAAATAACATGACGATTTCATTATGCATGTTATTTATAAACCGTGACTAAACAGAATATTATTGCGAACAAGGGAAGTGTCAGGAAAGGTCAAGAGCTACCAATGGTTAATATGGCTATAAATCATTAGCTATGGTTAATGTTTGCTTGCTGAAACTAACACCGAATTGCTCTAAACAGATAAGTGCAGGGTTTATTAAAGCTGTCCGACAGACTTTCTTAACCTGGTAATATCTCTCTTGGGTGACTCTCCAAACATCCGCGAATATTCCCGACTGAAATGGGATAGCTTTCGTAACCGACAGCATAGGCTGCTGTGGTGACATCGTAATGTTCATTCAGCATCGGTCTCCTGACTTCATTGAGACGTAGCCATTTCTGATACCGGAGTGGACTCATTCCCGCTTGATCCGTCCTTAAATAAGTAACAGCACCCTCTGGTGTTTTCGTATGCAGTGTCTATGCGACAGACACTGCGCTCTTAGCATGGGGCAGGGAATAACCAGGCTATTTCTCCATGCACAGGCCAATTATGAAAGAGGAGAGGCTTAAGTTCTTGAACCCTGAACGAATAACGACTACCAGAAAAGCACTTCGCATCACTCAGACATGATTTAACATAATATACATTATGCGCACCAATATAAACCAAGGAAGAATCCAGTCGTTGGCGGTCATGATTGTCATGCTCATTAACAATGACCAAACCCCATATCTCACTTACTACCGTATTCTCGGCTTAACCGTCCATGCAACCTCAACACATTGCTTTCAACTGCCGTCACCACGTTCTCCGGAAAATCTGTCGGTAATGAAGTCTTCACGTTATCCAGTGCTGCTGGAATCATTCTGGCAAAGTCACTCAGGATTTCATGCATCTGCACTTCCGGGAATCTCAGCACCTTTGCTGTCGCCAAAAAATGTCGCGGATAAATTTTATCGATTGCCGTTTTTTTGCCTTTGGATGCGTTAAGCCCCATTGCCAGTTTGAGATCGCTGATGTGTATTCCCGTACCGCCAAGGACCGGAAATGCTGAAATGATGTCGTAAAATGGCGTGAGTCGATAACTGCCGCCAGCCTGAATAAATACGGAGAAGTTTTTTGCATGACCGTCCGTTGCGCCAATCAACCACTGGAAGACCTGGAATTTCATAAAATCATAGCGATCTTTCAGCGCCTCGCTGGACCCCATCAAAAAAGCCATGATCCGCGCGATGCCTGGGCCTCCATCTGATTCATATTTCACCGATGAAGGTAAACCGAATGTCTGACACATATCCTCCTGTGGCAAGCGAAGTAAAACCGTTCGCTCAGCATTCCAACGCCTGTCAAAACGTTCGACCGCTAACGCGCGCACATTTCCCGCTTTAATGATTTCTGCGTCCGGAACATTCAACCCAAGTTCTTTCGCCAGCAGCAGACAGTAATACTCATTATCAACGCTTTGGCTGAGATCGAGCGTCGCATTGGGCTGCCTGATTTCGCCAATCGGTAATTTAATGATGTGCGTCGTCGGCGTTATTCCTTTCGGAATGCACCAGTCATTGCCTATTCTGAGCAGTGCTGTCTTCTCCTGTGCGCCAGCAACCGAGATGCGAAAGTCATTTTCTTCTCTAATCATGCCTAGCGGGATATCTGCTTTATAAGCCGTTAATACTTCTTCAAGTCTGGCTTCAGTAAGCTTTTCCCATGCCATTATCGGATGCGTTACGGTTTCGTCTTCGGGTATTAACGTCACGGCACCAACGCTGTCTCGCCCTATTTCTGACAATAAATCAAACGGTTGTCTGGATTTGGCATGATAACGTTTAACGATCCGGTCACGTACAATCGGGCTATCGGGTAACAGGTTATCGAAGAAGTTAAATACGGCATCAGAGGTGATATTCCCCCTCTGCAATGGCAGCGAAAGTGACAACGGTCTGGCATAACGGCTTGCTAACCACTCCGGTGCATACTTAAAGGTGTGCGCGCCGTTGGCTAACTTCGTTAACTCGCCTACCCGCTGGTTGTTCATCCAAGTGACAAGTTTAGGCATTACCACTCCAGATTTTGCTGTTCTGTTGATTCTGGCGAGGCATTTTTCGCGTCGCATAGCGTCATTGAGAGTTCAAGCGACTGTAAAATCTTAAAAAATGTCGTGAGCGTGGTATTGTCAGGGTTGTTTTCGAAATTGGAAATCGTCGCCTGCTTAATACCAATTTTTTTCGCCAGCTCGCTCTGCGTCCAGCCATTTTGCTGGCGAACCAGTTTCATTGCATTCGCCAATTGCGTTGGGCTATAGATCTTCTGAAAGCTCATCATGTCATACGTCCACAGCAAGTTTATCCGCTTAAGGGGATATTATAAGTTTTATCCTTTAGTGAGGATAAGTCAATCTGGAAACACATCTTATCCGCTCTACGGGATAAACGCTGCGATATCCGCGATCGCGGATAAAAAGGAGGATTTAAATAAGGCGTTGATGCGCCGTTTGAAGTCGGCAATATTAAGCCGCATGCCATCTCGACATGCGGCTTATACGGTTTACCAGCTATATTTCACTCCCAGCATGCCCTGAGTATCGCTATAGCCTTTATCACCTAGTTGCACACCGACATTCCCCCACAGGCTAAGGTTGTTATTTACTTTCGCCTCAACCCCGGTACGTACTTCACCGAGATTACGCGCACCTTCACGGCCTACGGTTTGACCATTCATCTTCACGGCGTAGACTTTGCTATTGTTGATCCAGTTCGCTTCAATGTAAGGCTGGAACTCACGCTGTTTACCATCGTCACGCTGGTGATGGCTATTCAGGTAGGTTTTCACCCCAAGTCGCGTTTGCACATTTCCGTCGCCTTCCGTTTCAATGCGCGTTCCGTCTTTCCGGGTATGGTCGGAATCTTTCACACCCATCCAGGTGATTTGCGCCTGTGGCTGGACGTACCAGGTATTCAGCGTCCCTTCGCTGCCGCTAAATGTTCCCGCTTCAAAGGTATACCCACCCTCAACAGAGGCCGTCACACCGCGAGAATCATAGTCGTCAGCAGAACGGTTATCGGAACTGACGCTGTTATCAAACCAGTTATACAGCGCCCAGCTGTCAACATAAGCGCCGGTCTTATTCGCATCGTTCTGATACCAGGTCGCGTACAGCCCAGCGCTGTAACCGCTGATGCGCCCATCCGATTTATAACCCACACGATTACTCTGAGTATTACTGTGCTGATTGGCGTAGCCTGCCATCACGCCAAGATGCCAGCGATCCTGCGCGTTGCTACTCCACTGCGCCAAATCGCCGCCTAGCTGCAATACATAGCGGTTAGCCTGAGTATTTAGCTGACCGTCACCGGCCCTTGAACGTTCATGCCCTCCGACATGACGCATCCACATACTGCTTGCCGACCCCTGAGAATGCAGTGAATCTGTATACTGCGGCTCACCCAGACGGTCGTGTAAACGATGGCTAAACAGCGAGTTGGCTGCGGCAATGTTGCTGATATAGCTTCCGGCCTCCGGGCGATAAACTGATGGGCCTTCCGGATCCACAACAGGGGGATTATTGATGGGATCGGGTGTATCCGCTGGCGTTACGCCGTCCCATTTACTGGTCAGATACCAGTTTTTCTCGTCATTCCCCTTCCCTTTAGCCAGCGTGTAGACGTAAGCCCCAGCTTCGACAGTTCCGGTGGTCAGCGCGAAGTTACCTGCAGAATTACCGCCAACCTCAATGAGTTCAATACCGTTGACCGTTTGTGCACCGACGCCGCCAATGTTATCAACCCGAACGCGAGTGTTCCCTTGGGTATCGCCTTTCACGTTCATCTTATCGGTGGGCGAATTATCGCCGCCCAGCGTCGCGTTGAACGTCATCAGGCCATTGTTTCCGGTATAGTTGCCGTTAACGGTCAGTACATTCCCCGGTTTCCCCCCTTCGCTATTCATTTGAACCGTGCCGCCATTCTCCAGGTTGCCGCTGATAGTGGTTTTAGCGACACGCAGTGCCCCCCCAGGCATAACGTTCATATCACCTGCAGTGGTGACATTTCCCGACATCACACCGCTGTTATGGATATTAATGTGTTGACTTGCCATATTAATGGCAGAGTCGGAACCGAAAGCAATTTCCCCCCCCACGATATCCGTCGTACCCTGATACGCCGCGGAATCGTTGTTAAGAGTCAGGATCCCGGTACCCAGTTTTGTCACATCACCGCTACCGCTGATACTGTGCGTCATCGCCCAGCTACGCTCAGTGGAGATGGTGAGCAGGCCATTATTGATAACGGAAGCATCACCCAGGTTTTTCTGCTCGTTGACGCTGAGCGCGCTGCCTGTATCAATGTTGAATTGCCCCACAAAGCGGCTATTATCGCCATCCAGCTCTACATCTGTCCTGGCGGTTGCGCTCACGATACCCTTCCCGCTTATGCTATTGCGCAGTTCGCCAGTCACGTTTTTTAGCGTTAACAGACCGTCATTGGCAATATTTCCTCTGCCTAACCCCTGCGTATTATCGAGGCTGACTTCCGCATTTGGGCTAATGCTGGTTAACGCATTGTAGCGTGCATTAAGCCCCTCGATAGCCAGCGTTCCCCCTGTAACATTCAGGTTTCCGCCACCTGTCAGTTCACCCTGACTGATCCCACCTTTATTTACCGTCAGCGCCCCCTCTTTGAACAAAACAGTCGAACCCATCTGCCCGGTGAATGTCTCTACCGTCTGCGTCGATCCATTAAGATCGACGATGGCCGCGTTGCTGATGTTCAGTTCCCGGGTGTTGCCAAGTGCACCATCCGCATCGGTACGTAATGTCCCCATCTGAACGTAGGTTGCCCCCTGATAGTCGTTCTGACCGTTGGAAAGCGAAACCTGTCGCACCGTATTGATTGCCAGATCCCCTTCACCACCGATTTTTGCCGACATATCGGCCGTTGCGCCATAGGCTCCGCCATGTTCGGCTAACGTCAGCTTTTGCCCACCATGGATGTTCAGCGCTTTCAGCCCATAGTTAACGTACAAATCATCACCTGGTGCGGTCGTGAGGCGGAATCCATAATCACCCTCGGCGACCACCGTTCCGTTTTGCGCAATGTGTAACGTTTTGTCCGCTTCCACCTCGTCGCCCTGTAAATCACGTAACGTTAATGAGCCACCCGACCCAATAACCGTTTGCGCCTTCACCAGTTGAACGCCGACATGGCTATCATCGTGTTCCAGCAAATTGAGCGTCGTCAGAGGGTTATTCGCCATGGGATCATTCCACGGTTTAGGCACGTCGATAAGCACGTCGCCCGTCCCGTTTACCTGATAGTTACGGCCTTTCCAGGTGTAGTCACCCGCGCCGACAACCAGCGTATCGACGCTGATATATCCCTCTGCAAGCGTCGCAGCAGGAATATCCGTATCGAAAATGAGCGTACCGCCATTCATGGCCAGTCCACCAATGGATTGCTCTCCCACGTTTACCGATGTGGTATTTTCACTGTCAGACTGCAACATCGCGTGAGTAAGCGCAGCGGTGTTGTCGCGTTCCAGAGTGAAGGTACTGTCTTTCAGTTGGGCAACACCGGCGAATTCAGTCCCTGTTGCATGGGTAAAGCCAAATATCTTGTCGGAGGATGACAGCTGCACTCGCATCAAACCATCGCCTTTGAGCGCATTGGTCAGCTTGTAATCTCCTGCACTGTTCGTTGATGCGAGAATGTCGAGCGTACCGGGGCTTGCAATGGTGACTTCACTCGAACCCATGCCCGTTACCCCATCTGCCGTATGAGACGCAATGGTCAGGAGGCCGTCATTGACCAGCGTTTTACCGCTATAAGTATTCCCTGCATTGAACACCGTATGGCCTGCATCATGGATCACTTTTCCGTCTTTATCGTCACCCGTAATCAGCATATCGACCTGGTAGCCGGCATCACTGTTATTAGTATGATTAAAGACAAAAACACCTTCGCCAGAACCAAACTCTACTTTCGTCGCGTTGGTTATATACCCGGCATCTGCCGCCGCCTCACCGTGAGCTGCACCAATGTTTAGCGTTCCTACAGCAGGTTCAAAAACACCTAAGTAAACTTCTCCACCTTCGACATTCAGCGTGCCGCTATTCGTCAGGGTTAACGTACCCGTACCAGATGTCCCTACGTACATATTGAATGTTTCAAGAAGAGAGTTCTGCCCATCCACCCTCACGTCGCCCTTACTTTTGTCATTGAGAGCTATCTGTGTATCACGCGCTTTAACTATACCTCCGGTGGTAATATTCAGTTCACCCGTGCCTAATACACCGACTTGTAGCAATTGGGCGTTAGTAGAAGACGTCTTTAAATTCCAGAGACTATCCGTTGAAATATTAACTATTCCCTTACCGGAGGCATTTCCTCCGATAAATCCATAGCCCGTTGAATTAAGGGTGGCGCCATTACTGACATTTACGATGCCGCTACCAAAATTACCGACATTGATACCCACAGTATCGAACGATGATGTCGCATCCATCAGGTTCAATGTGCCGATACCGCTTGCTTTATCACCCAAAAAGTAATATTTTGCGATACGAACTTACCGCCATCGCTAATATTGAGGTTTCCGACGCCCGCAACACCAATGGTGGTATAGACATTCTTATTGACCTCCCACATTCCCCCCGTGGTGATGCTGACATTCCCGACGCCGGTTTCTCCATAACCGAGTGAACTTCCTCCGTTGCTGACAACAAGCCCCTGATTACTGATATTCATTTCGCCGTGGCCGTCATAACCAAGATTAGTTCCGAGATTAGTGATAACGGAGTTCTTATCCTTAACAGTAATGTTGCCTGTGCCTGTTTCTTTCATCCCCGCAGTGATAATTCCCGAATCTACTTTGCCTTCACTCGAGACATTAAGTTCACCGTCGCCAGCATCACCGATATAGATATAGCGGAAAGCTTCGCCCGTTCCGAGGAAATTCCAATGCCCTTTATCGGTCACGTTGACGACACCGTGGGAACCGTCCTGAACGCCCACCAATGAATATTCTTTGTTATTAATCAGTCCATTATTGGAAATATTGACTGTGCCATTACCGAAATATCCATTATAGAGTCTGCGTACCGTGATGACAGAGTCTTGATCCTGCACATTCAGGGTTCCGATACCGGTGGCATTGCCACCGATAATCGTATTTTCAGCCGTAACCAGCCCCCCCTCGCGAATAGTCGCCTCCCCAGTTCCTTGATTACCAATTTGAAATTCAATTGAGGAATCATTATTTTTTATTAGCCACTCGCCACCCTTTTCAACGACAACCTGGCCATTACTGCCCGCCTGATAGCCTAAAATGGCGACGATTGAACTCGTGACGTAACCCTTATCCGTAATATTTAATGAACCTGTGCCATAGCTACCTATTTCGAATAATTCGGTCGTCAAAACCGAGTCCTCTCCCTCAACATTAACCGTCCCGACGCCTGCAGTTTGAGTACCTAATCTTAAATAGCCTCCATCGACGTGACCCTTCTGTTTAATATTCAGCGTCCCCGTTCCGGATTGACCCACATTTAAAGGCCTTGCATTATTTCCGCTATCATACAATCGCCAGGTGCCACCCAAAACATTAACGGTACCCTCCGAATCCTCATTACCGCCAATGACGCTGGTAGTAATAGTGGTTAAGGCGGCATTACCGCCAGCCAAAATATTAAGCACTCCAGTGCCATACCAGCCAACCAGGTAGGCATCATAAGCAACATCAGTATCAATATTGGTAATCTGACCATTATCAACTTCCAGACTCGCACCAGACACTGAACCGCTTAGTGCCAGCAAAACACCCAGCGTCAATCTACTGAATTTCGTTGTCAGTCCAGAGGATTTACGCAAATTAACCGTTGATGTTTTACCTACCCTGCGAGTTAATTCAGAGCAGGCCTGAAATACCTGTAGAGTGCAATTCCATATCACGCGATAGATTCTATTCATATAAACGCTCCATATACAAACAATACAGCCACGAAAGAGATGAGTCGTCAGACATTAAAAATGAAACTTATTAAATTGTCAGAGGTCTGTATTGAGTGTTAGTTGGAGGTGCGAAGGTGTCAATTTGGCTAATTTGCTAATGCTTTCGAATTGATAGATTAAAAATTGCATAGTTCTTATTTTATTTAAAAATGAATCATGAGTTATTGCTGCTTAATAAGAATACTGTTTCCTTCAATAAGAAAATTATCATCATCATATTTAACAAAGAATAGCACTAATTGCTAAAAACCAAGGTTTATTAAACCCCTTCTTCATCCATTAGTGCCTTTAGGAATTTTCGTTATAAAATAAGGGTTATGCTTAATGCTTTAAGAAAAATAGCAATTTCCCCTTGAATATATTACTGGTGATGGAAGGATGAATCTGGAAGCTGGCATTTAACAAGCCAGTTCTAAAAGAAGGGAAATAAGAATAACTATACTCAAAAACTAACAGCCACGGTCATCATGATGTGGCTGTCAATGAAACTATAACCCAGGCGCTTTCCATAACGACGTCGTCAGTCCATGATCAACCAGCCCCAGCTGATCCTGATAAACTGCCTGCCACTTATCGCGTGAATCCTGATAAAGTTCATGCTTTTCCGGGGCTGGTGTGTGCGTCCGTTCCCAGCGAACCAGCCGTTCTCCGGTTTCTGCCATTGATGAAAAAATTCCGGCACCGACGCCAGCTGCAATGGCACATCCTAATGCAGTGGCTTCTTTGACCACCGGAATATTGACGGGTAATCCCGAGACATCAGCGAGAATTTGACTCCATAATTTCCCTTTTGAACCTCCGCCTGCAAAGACTAACGATGAAGGATGAATATTCGAAAAATCAGCAATTTGCTGCAAGTTACACGCTGAAACAATCGCCGCATTTTCTTCCAGCGCACGGAACAATGTCGCTTTGTTACATTTATCCGGGTCAATGGACAAATTAATAAAGGAAGGCGCAGCGTGATACCAGGTTTTAAAGCGCATTCTGTCGGAGAAGATCGGCATTACGCCCCACGACCCAGGCGGCACCCGACTGGCCATCTCTTCCAGCAGCGTATAGGTGTCGATGCCTAAACGTTCGGCAATCAATTTTTCTTCGGCACAGAAAGCATCGCGGAACCAGCGCATGGTGAGTCCGGTAAAAAAGCTTATAGATTCAGCTTGTACCATGCCAGGAATTACATGGGGATTAACGCGCACGTTCATTTCTGGGTCTGTCACCGGCGCGGCTAAGTTTACAACTTGCTGCCAGAATGTGCCGCCAAGAACCGCGGTTTGTGCCGGACGCACAACGCCTAACCCCAGGCAACCAAGCTGCACGTCGCCTCCTCCAACGACCACAGGAGTGCCCGCCTTCAGACCGCAGAGTTCCGCCGCTTGTGAACTTACCACGCCCAGCAATGTGCCGGTTTCTTTGACAGGAGAAAGAATATCGGCACGCAGGCCAGCCATATCCAGCAATGCAGGTTTCCAGTCACGGGTGGTTAGATCAAGAAGTCCCGTGGTGCCAGCGTTAGAGGGATCCACCGCAAGTTCGCCGCTGAGCATATAGGCCAGCCAGTCGCTGATCATGGTGATGGTTGATGCCTGACGGTAAATATCGGAACGATGGTGCGCCAGCCAAAGTAATCTGGGGATGGCACTTAAAGCCAGTGTTTGTCCGGTCGCGCGATAAACTTCGTTTTCAAAGGTATTGTTGTGCAGTTCTTTAAGTTCGCTAACTTCGCGCGCCGCTCTGGCATCCACATTGGCGCAGGCCCAGATCGGTGTTCCTTCATTGTTATATAAAACAATGCCTTCACGCATCGAACATGCCGAAACGGCAGCGATATACTCCGGGGCTATGCCGGCGTTGTGCAACGCCTGGCGCATACACTCACACGCCAGTTGCCAGTTTTTGTTGAGATCAAATTCCATAGAACCAGGAACGTCCGGTACTGCCAGATGCCGCCACTCCGCCTGTCCCACTGCTATTTGATTGCCTTCCAGGTCGAATATCACAGCCCGAATACTTCCGGTGCCTGCATCCAGCGCCATCAGGTAGTACTTTGATTCTGAAGGGGTAAAGAGTCGAGCCATTAGATTATCCTCGGCTTATGCGTTCTGTCTGTTCCTCTATACGTTCTCCATTATTCCCGGTAATAAGGTCATGCAAATTTAACTACGTAAAATCGCCGCTGCTGTGTCCTGATCGGTAACCAGTGCGTTGATATAACCGCCTTTCATTGCAGCGGCAATTGCTTCGGCTTTATTTTCTCCCCCTGCCACGCCAACCCGGACGGGTATGGTCTTCAGCGCGCTTAAAGGTAAGCCAATCAGTTCGTTATGTATTTTGATATCCGTGACAACGTCACCTTTTGCATCAAAAAAGTAGCCTAAAATGTCGCCAACCGCCCCTTTTCGGCCAATCATTAACTGTTCGCCCTGGCTGATATAACCGGAGCGAATGATCGTCGCGTCGTCTTGTTGACTCACGGCCCCAATGCCGACAATCGCCACATCCGCTGCTTGCGCGGCTAGCAGAACATCTTTGACGCAATTTTCATTTTTTAGCGTACGGGCAATGTCAGCGGAGGATGCCCGCAACGGAGCCGGAATAATATTCACACTGCACGCCGCGTTAAGCTGCCCGATACCCGTCATATAAGAACCGACGCCACCGGAGAGCGTGACCAGGCGAATTTGCTGTGACGAAATAAAACCACTTAAGCGTTGCAGCGTATTCATGGTTGCCTCGCCAAAACCAATCGCCAGCATCTGTTGTGGTTGAAGTAAACTCATCAACATATGCGCCGCGCCTATCCCTAGTCGCCCGCCGACATCAGCATCCGCAAGCCCAGGGATCACCCGGACATGTTGCAGCGAAAACTGACGACGTAATTGAGTTTCATATTCCAGACAGCCTTCAAAGCGAGAATTAATCTGTACGCGAATAATGCCGGACTGATGCCCTTTCTCCAGCAATCGCGATACTTTCAAACGTGTCAGGCCGAGACGATCGCTGATCTCACTCTGGGTCAGCCCGTCGTGGTAGTAAAACCACGCGATCCGCGCGACCTGTTCTTCTTCACACATTCCCTGTTCTGAAATTACCGAATCGTTGATTGTCATAATTCATTCTTCACTTTGAACATATTTAAATCTTTAATGCAATTGTTCAGTTCTTGCGCATTTATATCTGTGATGGCAACCACAGTTTGACTCTACGAGTATGAACAAACGCAACCGTGAAAATCAAAATAGCATAAATTGTGATCTATTCGTCGGAAATATGTGCAATGTCCACCTAAGGTTATGAACAAATTAAAAGCAGAAATACATTTGTTCAAAACTCACCTGCAAAACTGAACGGGGGAAATATGCAAACGAGTGATACCCGCGCGTTACCGCTACTTTGCGCCCGCTCGGTTTATAAACAGTATTCAGGGGTCAATGTCCTGAAAGGCATCGATTTTACGTTGCATCAGGGGGAGGTCCACGCCCTGCTCGGCGGCAATGGTGCCGGTAAATCGACGTTAATGAAGATTATTGCCGGTATTACCCCTGCTGATAGCGGTACGCTGGAGATTGGGGGCAACAACTACGCCAGATTAACGCCAGTTCATGCTCATCAGCTGGGTATTTATCTCGTTCCCCAGGAACCGCTGCTTTTCCCAAGCCTGTCGATAAAAGAAAACATCCTGTTTGGGCTGGCAAAAAAACAGCTCTCCATGCAGAAAATGAAGAACTTGCTGGCGGCGCTGGGCTGCCAGTTTGATCTGCATAGTCTGGCAGGATCGCTGGATGTCGCCGATCGCCAAATGGTGGAAATCCTCCGCGGGCTGATGCGCGACTCGCGGATTCTGATCCTCGATGAACCTACCGCCTCGCTTACCCCTGCGGAAACCGAACGCTTGTTTACTCGCTTGCAAGAGCTGCTTGCTACTGGCGTGGGTATTGTTTTTATCTCGCATAAGCTGCCGGAAATTCGCCAGATTGCCGATCGAATTAGCGTGATGCGCGACGGAACCATCGCCTTAAGCGGCAAAACCAGCGAACTGTCTACCGACGACATTATTCAGGCCATCACGCCAGTGGTACGGGAAAAATCGCTCTCTGCCAGCCAAAAATTATGGCTGGAGTTACCTGGTAACCACCCACAACATGCCGCCGGAACGCCGGTGCTGACACTGGAAAATCTGACTGGCGAAGGCTTCAGGAATGTCAGCCTGACGCTCAATGCCGGAGAAATTCTGGGCCTGGCTGGGCTGGTGGGAGCCGGACGCACAGAACTGGCCGAGACGCTCTATGGTCTGCGTACTTTGCGTGGCGGACGCATTATGCTGAATGGTAACGAGATCAATAAATTATCCACTGGAGAACGTTTACTGCGCGGTCTGGTTTATCTGCCGGAAGATCGCCAGTCATCAGGACTGAATCTCGATGCTTCGCTGGCCTGGAATGTCTGCGCCCTTACTCATAACCTTCGTGGATTCTGGGCGAAAACCGCGAAAGATAATGCCACCCTGGAACGATATCGTCGGGCGCTGAATATTAAATTTAACCAACCGGAACAAGCTGCACGGACATTATCCGGTGGCAACCAGCAAAAAATCCTCATTGCCAAATGCCTGGAAGCCTCGCCGCAAGTATTGATTGTCGATGAGCCGACGCGCGGCGTGGATGTCTCGGCGCGTAATGATATCTACCAACTGTTGCGCAGCATCGCCGCACAGAATGTGGCTGTGCTGCTTATCTCCTCCGACCTGGAAGAGATCGAACTGATGGCAGATCGCGTGTATGTGATGCATCAGGGCGAAATTGCCCACTCTGCACTGACCGGGCGCGATATTAATGTCGAGACTATTATGCGCGTTGCCTTCGGCGATAGTCAGCGTCAGGAGGCGTCATGCTGAAGTTTATTCAGAACAACCGTGAAATCACGGCACTGCTGGCGGTGGTGCTGCTGTTTGTATTACCCGGTTTTCTCGACCGCCAGTATTTAAGTGTGCAAACGCTGACCATGGTTTATAGCAGCGCGCAAATCCTGATCCTGCTGGCAATGGGCGCGACGCTGGTAATGCTTACGCGCAATATTGATGTTTCAGTGGGTTCGATTACCGGAATGTGCGCGGTGCTGTTGGGGATGTTACTGAACGCAGGATATTCACTACCTGTTGCCTGTGTCACGACTTTACTGCTTGGTTTGCTCGCGGGATTTTTCAACGGTGTCCTGGTCGCGTGGCTAAAGATTCCTGCCATTGTTGCCACCCTTGGCACGTTAGGGTTGTACAGAGGCATCATGTTGCTGTGGACTGGCGGTAAATGGATTGAAGGGTTACCCGCCGAACTGAAACAGCTCTCCGCACCGCTGCTGTTTGGCGTTTCCGCGATTGGTTGGTTGACGATAATTCTGGTGGCATTTATGGCCTGGCTGCTGGCGAAGACGGCGTTTGGACGCAGTTTTTATGCCACGGGCGATAATTTACAGGGCGCTCGTCAACTGGGCGTTCGTACGGAAGCCATTCGCATTGTGGCATTTTCGTTGAACGGCTGCATGGCGGCACTGGCGGGAATTGTGTTTGCTTCGCAGATTGGTTTTATCCCCAACCAGACCGGTACCGGGCTGGAGATGAAAGCAATTGCAGCCTGCGTGCTGGGCGGCATTAGTTTGCTCGGCGGTTCCGGTGCGATCATCGGTGCGGTACTCGGCGCATGGTTCCTGACGCAGATCGATAGCGTACTGGTGCTGTTGCGCATTCCGGCATGGTGGAACGATTTTATCGCGGGCCTCGTGCTGCTGGCGGTGCTGGTGTTTGATGGACGCCTGCGTTGTGCGCTGGAACGTAATCTACGGCGGCAAAAATATGCCCGCTTTATGACGCCACCGCCATCCGTTAAACCCGCTTCGTCAGGTAAAAAACGGGAGGCCGCATAATGCGTATTCGCTACGGTTGGGAACTGGCTCTTGCCGCACTGCTCGTTATTGAGATTGTCGCATTTGGTGCAATTAACCCGCGGATGTTAGATCTCAATATGTTGCTGTTCAGCACCAGTGACTTTATCTGCATTGGCATTGTCGCCCTACCGCTGACGATGGTGATTGTCAGTGGCGGGATCGATATTTCGTTTGGTTCGACCATCGGCCTCTGCGCCATTGCATTGGGCGTACTGTTTCAAAGTGGTGTGCCGATGCCGCTGGCGATACTCCTGACCTTACAGCTCGGCGCATTGTGCGGGCTGATCAACGCCGGATTAATTATCTATACCAAAGTTAACCCGCTGGTGATTACGCTTGGCACGCTGTATCTGTTTGCCGGAAGCGCTCTGCTGCTTTCCGGTATGGCCGGAGCGACGGGGTACGAAGGTATTGGTGGATTCCCGATGGCGTTTACAGATTTCGCTAACCTGGATGTGCTGGGACTCCCCGTTCCGCTGATTATCTTCCTGATATGTCTCCTCGTTTTCTGGCTCTGGCTGCATAAAACCCATGCCGGACGTAATGTGTTTTTGATTGGGCAAAGCCCGCGCGTGGCGCTTTATAGCGCGATTCCAGTTAACCGCACCTTATGTGCGCTCTATGCCATGACGGGGCTGGCGTCTGCGGTCGCCGCTGTGCTGCTGGTATCGTATTTTGGTTCAGCACGTTCCGATCTCGGTGCGTCGTTTCTGATGCCCGCCATCACCGCCGTGGTGCTTGGCGGTGCCAATATTTATGGTGGTTCCGGTTCCATTATCGGCACCGCCATTGCGGTTTTATTAGTGGGATATTTGCAACAAGGTTTGCAAATGGCAGGAGTGCCAAATCAGGTGTCCAGCGCCCTTTCCGGTGCGCTACTTATCGTCGTTGTCGTAGGTCGTTCCGTTAGCCTGCATCGCCAGCAAATTAAAGAGTGGCTGGCGCGTCGGGCCAATAACCCATTGCCATAAAGGATATCTTCATGACACTTCATCGCTTTAAGAAAATCGCCTTACTTAGCGTTCTTGGCATTGCCGCAATCTCTATGAATGTGCAGGCCGCAGAGCGTATTGCATTTATTCCCAAACTGGTTGGCGTGGGATTTTTTACCAGCGGTGGCAACGGCGCACAACAAGCGGGTAAAGAGCTGGGCGTTGATGTGACCTACGACGGGCCGACAGAACCCAGTGTTTCTGGTCAGGTACAGTTGATTAATAACTTCGTCAATCAAGGTTATAACGCCATTATCGTTTCTGCGATTTCGCCTGATGGCTTGTGTCCGGCACTGAAACGCGCCATGCAACGTGGTGTGAGAGTGCTGACCTGGGACTCTGATACTAAACCGGAGTGCCGCTCTTACTACATTAATCAGGGAACGCCCGCCCAGTTGGGAGGTATGTTGGTGGATATGGCGGCGCGTCAGGTGAATAAAGACAAAGCCAAAGTCGCGTTTTTCTACTCAAGCCCCACCGTTACGGACCAAAACCAGTGGGTGAAAGAAGCGAAAGCGAAAATCGCCAAAGAGCATCCTGGCTGGGAAATTGTCACTACGCAGTTTGGCTATAACGATGCCACTAAATCATTACAAACCGCAGAAGGAATATTAAAAGCGTATAGCGATCTCGACGCCATTATCGCCCCCGATGCCAACGCCCTGCCCGCTGCCGCACAAGCCGCAGAAAACTTGAAAAATGACAAAGTAGCGATTGTCGGATTCAGTACGCCAAACGTGATGCGTCCATATGTGGAACGCGGCACGGTGAAAGAATTTGGCCTGTGGGATGTGGTTCAGCAAGGCAAAATTTCAGTGTATGTCGCGGATGCATTATTGAAAAAAGGATCAATGAAAACGGGCGACAAGCTGGATATCCAGGGCGTAGGTCAGGTTGAAGTCTCGCCAAATAGCGTTCAGGGCTATGACTACGAAGCGGATGGTAATGGCATCGTACTGTTACCGGAGCGCGTGATATTCAACAAAGAGAATATCGGCAAATACGATTTCTGATGTGCATTACTTAACCGGAGTAAGTTATGGCAGATTTAGACGATATTAAAGATGGTAAAGATTTTCGTACCGATCAACCGCAACAAAATATCCCTTTTACCCTGAAAGGTTGCGGTGCGCTGGATTGGGGAATGCAGTCACGCTTATCGCGGATATTTAATCCGAAAACGGGTAATACCGTGATGCTGGCCTTTGATCATGGTTATTTTCAGGGGCCGACTACCGGACTTGAACGCATTGATATAAATATCGCCCCGCTGTTTGAACATGCCGATGTATTAATGTGTACGCGCGGCATTTTGCGCAGCGTAGTTCCCCCAGCGACCAATAAGCCGGTGGTACTGAGGGCGTCAGGTGCGAACTCTATTCTGGCGGAATTAAGTAATGAAGCCGTGGCGTTATCGATGGATGATGCCGTGCGCCTGAACAGTTGCGCGGTGGCGGCGCAGGTTTATATCGGCAGCGAATATGAACATCAGTCGATCAAAAATATTATTCAGCTGGTTGATGCCGGAATGAAAGTGGGAATGCCGACCATGGCCGTGACTGGCGTGGGCAAAGATATGGTGCGCGATCAGCGTTATTTCTCGCTCGCGACTCGAATCGCCGCTGAAATGGGGGCGCAAATTATCAAAACCTATTATGTCGAAAAAGGTTTTGAACGGATTGTTGCCGGATGTCCGGTACCCATTGTTATTGCTGGCGGTAAAAAATTACCGGAGCGCGAGGCGCTGGAAATGTGCTGGCAGGCTATCGATCAGGGCGCTTCTGGTGTGGATATGGGGCGTAATATTTTCCAGTCTGACCATCCGGTGGCGATGATGAAAGCCGTACAGGCGGTGGTTCACCATAACGAAACGGCTGATCGAGCATATGAACTCTATCTGAGTGAAAAACAGTAACTGCGGATCTAAGGAGAAGAATTATGCACGTCACACTGGTTGAAATTAACGTTCATGAAGACAAGGTTGACGAGTTTATCGAAGTTTTTCGCCAGAACCACCTGGGCTCTGTACAGGAAGAAGGCAATTTGCGCTTCGATGTCTTACAGGACCCGGAAGTGAATTCGCGCTTTTATATCTACGAAGCCTATAAAGATGAAGACGCAGTGGCGTTCCATAAAACCACGCCCCACTACAAAACCTGTGTCGCGAAACTGGAATCTTTAATGACCGGGCCGCGTAAAAAACGTCTGTTCAATGGTTTGATGCCGTGAGGCGAATTTATCAATTTTATCTACAATTGGGGTAACGCGCTGACGGGAGTAAAAAAATGTCTGACTGGAACCCCTCTTTATATTTGCACTTTTCCGCTGAACGATCGCGTCCGGCGGTGGAGCTGCTTGCCAGAGTGCCGCTGGAAAATGTCGAATATGTTGCCGATCTTGGCTGTGGCCCAGGTAACAGCACCGCCCTTCTACAACAACGTTGGCCTGCGGCCAGGATAACAGGCATCGACTCGTCTCCGGCGATGATTGCTGAAGCGCGCAGTGCTTTGCCAGACTGCCAGTTCGTGGAAGCAGACATCCGCAACTGGCAACCGGTACAGGCACTCGATCTGATTTTTGCTAATGCCTCACTGCAATGGCTGCCCGACCACTACGAATTGTTTCCTCATCTGGTTTCTTTACTTAATCCGCAGGGCGTGCTGGCAGTACAGATGCCAGATAACTGGCTGGAGCCGACCCATGTGCTCATGCGCGAAGTTGCCTGGGAACAAAACTACCCGGATCGCGGGCGTGAGCCGTTGGCTGGCGTTCATGCTTACTACGATATTTTGAGCGAAGCCGGATGTGAGGTCGATATCTGGCGAACCACCTACTATCACCAGATGCCGTCACACCAGGCGATTATCGATTGGGTGACTGCCACTGGATTACGTCCGTGGTTACAGGATCTGACCGAGAGCGAACAGCAGCTTTTTCTTAAGCGCTACCATCAGATGCTGGAAGAGCAGTATCCACTGCAAGAGAACGGACAGATACTGCTGGCATTTCCGCGTCTGTTTATTGTTGCCCGGCGTATGGAGTAAATATCACGTCAGCTGGTAATGACGATCGGGAAGAATTTTTGCTGGAATTTCGGCTTCATCGTTCATCTGTAACAGGTCAATTTCAATAGCGTTGCAGATGGCATCCAGTGGTAAATCATTGTTTTCAGTACCGAACGGATCTTCCAGTTCTTCCGCCAGACAATCCAGCGAAATAAAAGTGTAGGAAATCAGCACAGAGATAAAAGGCGTCATGTAATGCAGGTCCACGACCAGCGCGAACGGCAGCATGATACAAAACAGATAAACGGTACGATGCAAAATCAGGGTGTAGGCAAAGGGAATTGGCGTGTAGGCAATGCGCTCACAGCCTGCCAGAACCGCTGAAATATCATTAAGCCGATCGTTGAGGCTAATAAACAGGATATCTGAAAGCTGCCCATTGCGGCGCTGAACCGCCAACCACTCCCCCATTATTAACAAGATACGGTTAGCTGGAGAGTTCGAAGCCAGTACAGGCTGAAGATCTTCAGTCTTGAGATAATGAGCCAGCACTTCCGCCTGTGGCTGTTTGCGTAATGTCATGCGTAAACAGTGGGCGAAGGCGATTTGCAACCGGGCAAACTCCCTTACACTTGCCGAATCCGGCAATGTCGTTTTTACCTCGCGCAGTAACGACCGTGAGGCAATCATCAACTGCCCCCAAAGTTTTCGCGCTTCAACGTAACGGGCGTACCCGGCATTATTACGAAAACCAAGAAAAATGGCGATGGCGACACCGAGAATGCTGAACGGTGCGAGGGTGAATTTGATGCCCAGATGCGTGTACCAGGGCAGCATGAAAATAACAGCGATAGAAAAGAGAAAATTGAGTAGTAAGCGCGATGATATCTTGGATAATACTGAGCCGTGCCAGACAAAAATACGGCGCAGCCAGTGTTGTTGTGGACGAACAATCATGGTTATCTTCAGGCGTGAAAAAGTCGCCCTATTAAACGTGATTACGATTACATTCTCAAGACGCTACTTACAAATTACCTACAAGCTTACAACATTAACAGGCGCTGCATGTGGCATCTGTTAATGATAAAGGCACATAGGATGTTGTAACTAATATAGTGAAATAAGAAACCCGGTCGAAACCGGGTTCAGAAGTAACGGTGTTATTAGCACAACGGACGTACAGCTTCGCGCATCCCTTTTTCAAGAATCGCATCCAGGTCATTAGCAACCTGCTCGACCAGACCAGGCACTTGCGTCAGGTCCTGCTCCCAGTGGTCTTTTTCTGCCAAAACAATCGCTACCAGTTCCTGGGTGCCGATAACACGGTCACGATGCTGGCTCCAGAGTTGCTGATAACGTTCCAGCCAGTGTGCATCGTCCTGTACCGGATATGTTTCTCCGTTACGCTCACCGCGATAGAAGGCAATCAATGCCGCTAATGCGAAAGTAAGGCGCGCCGGAAGTGTGCCTTTTGCCTTCTGCCCTGCCAGCAGCTGCGGCAGGATGCGAGTGCGGAACTTGGTCATACCGTTGAGCGCGATAGACAGCAGCTGATGCTTAATGTACGGGTTACGGAAACGCCCGGTGACTGCACTGGCGAAAGATTCCAGTTCATCACGAGGCAAATCCAGTACCGGAATAATTTCTTCGTAGATAGCTTTTTCAACGAATGCGCAAATTTCAGCATCGTTCATCGCTTCACCTACGGTATCCAGCCCTGCCTGGAACGCCACCGGCACCAGCGCGGTGTGCGCACCGTTGAGGATTGCCACTTTGCGTTCTTTGTACGGTTTAATATCGTCAACAATCAGCACGTTGAGCGGATATTTGTCCAGACGCAGTTCAGTCGCTAAGAATTTCGGTCCCTGAATCACAAACAGGTAAAAGTGTTCAGCGGTGTCGAGAAAACCATCGTGATAACCCAGTTCTTCTTCCAGTTTAGCCACTTCATCGCGCGGATAACCGGTAACGATACGGTCCACCAGCGTAGAACAGAAGCTGTTAGCCTGATCCAGCCATTGAATAAATGCTTCTGGCAGTGCCCACTCTTGCGCATAGCGCAGCACCAGTTCACGCAACGCGTCGCCATTGTAGTCAATCAACTCACACGGAATGATGATCCAACCTTTATCCAGCGCACCGTTGAAATGGCTAAAGCGTTCGAACAGCAGACGGGTCAGTTTTGCCGGATAGCTTACCGCTGGCGCGTCATCGAATTTATCGCCCGCATGGTAGCTGATACCCGCTTCGGTGGTGTTAGAGAAAACAAAGCGCATTTCCGGGTTGTGCGCCAGTTTCAGGAATTCATCGTATTCACTGTAGACGCTGATTTCACGATTAACCGAGCGAATCAGACGCGCGTCGCTGACCGCTTCCCCCTTCTCATTCAGGCCACGGATAATGGTGGTGTACAGACCATCCTGCGTGCTCAGTGACGGCGGGAATGAAGTTTCAATCGGACGAACAACGACCACGCCAGAATTCAGATCGGTGTGCTCATTCAGGAGATCGATTTGCCAGTCAACAAAGGCGCGCAGGAAGTTACCTTCACCAAACTGAATGATACGTTCTGGATACTGTGCACCGGGAAAATCGCGACGATTTAGTGTTTTCACAATGGGTTCCCTTCTGATTAGTCATACAACCTGTTTGAATTGGTACGACAGGTTAGCAAACTTTAATACGCCGAACCCCTGTTTTGATCAACTCCTGATGATTAATGAGCAGTTTTATGAGAAAAGTGTGGCGCGGATCATGGTTTAATCGAGGAAAAACGCCTTTTCCTGGATCATAAAGTGGTAGAACACATTGCATTCAAATCGCGCGTAATGAATAAAGATGTCAGACAACTTCCTCACCGTAACGCATAGTGCTGGTACGGTTGCGCCCATCTTTCTTCGAGCGATACAGACACGTATCGGCTTCGACCATCAATTTATTAAAGTCATCGGTCAGCGTTCGGTACGATGCGCGACCACTACCGACGCCAATACTTACCGTGAGATAAAGCGTTTTTTGTTGCCAGGTGAATGGTTGCAGTTCAACGCCTTTACGGATTTTTTCCGCCATTAGCAGACCATCGACAGGATTCACCGACGGCACTGCAACAGCAAATTCTTCGCCGCCCATTCGCGCCACCAGCCCCTTATCACCGACAATCTTCTGAATATGCCGGGCAAACACGCTTAACACTTTATCGCCACATTCATGTCCATAGTTATCGTTAATGCTTTTGAAATAGTCGATATCAAGCAGCATGACAGTCAGATGTTGTGTCTGTTTCAGCGATGGACTTTTCAGCGCCTCATAAAGACCGGACCGTGAGTAAACCTGAGTCAGAAAATCAAAGTCGGCTCGCAGCGCAACTTGCTTCATTAGCGAATTGATCGCTGCCACGCTAAAAGAAACCATAATTGGGCATATCGCCATCGTGGCAATACCGAGACGTGCGGAGAACATTTGCGGAATGGAGAACGGCGAACCGACCGAGATATCAATCACCGAATTTGCCACCAGTACGATTTCCACCGCACCGGTGACAAAGGTCAACAGACATGTTACCTGCGGCGTATAGCGCACTGCACACCAGATTAATGCAGGCAGCGGGAACGCCAGACTCCCCGCTCCGCCAATGACTACCGAGGCAATAACCGACACAATAAGCGCGATGGCGGGCATCATCTGTTCTGCTTTAAAGCGCGGCAGCACTCCAGGAATAGCCAACGTCAGCATACAAGGCACGATCAACACGCCCGTTGAGAATTGCTCACTGAACCAGTCCGCAAGCAAAGGCCAGAAATCCAGACTATCAATACTGACCGAACCAAGATAGCATGTTCGCTGACAGCGGCGGCAAATAAAGGTACCCTGGGAATGCTATTTTGTCGTTTTCCGCAATTCTCATGGCTGATTCATCTGTACAACCAGCCAGTGATAGATTACCGCCACGATATAACGTTGTTGTTCTTCGCTTAACGAAACACCCTGCGGAATGTTATGCCACTTAGCCAGACAACCGCGACAGCAGGTCGCGGTGGCGTGCTGAGCGATAAACACCGGATGCCCGCGCATGGGGGTTTGCTTACCGTCATTAACCGGTAATGCCGCAGCAAGACGTTTAGCGACAAAATCCGCCGCATGTTGTTCGATGACTGGCGCGCCTTTCTCCAGACAATACTGACGCTCTTTCATGCCCAAACGAAAGCGAGAGCGAAATTTTGAACGGGATAAACGCGCGAAGAGTGGATCGAGAGACTGCATTAATAAACCGAACGCCCTAACTGTTTCGTTAATTGTTCAAGAACGGCGATACCCGCAAGCGAGTTACCTGCATCATCCAGTTCCGGACTCCAGACTGCGATGGCCATTTCATGCGGAACAATCGCCACAATACCGCCCCCAACGCCAGATTTCGCCGGTAGTCCCACCCGCCAGGCAAACTCCCCCGCGTTCTGGTACATACCACTGGTCGCCATCAGCGCGTTAATTTGCCGCGCCTGCATTGGCGTCACCACTGGTTCATCAATATGAATAGCTTTCCCCTGATTAGCCAGAAAGACAAACGTCCGGGCCAGCTCTACACAGCTCATTTTCAGAGCGCAGTAATGAAAGTAGTTTTGCAGAACGGTTGTCACGTCATGATGGAAATTGCCAAACGACTTCATCAGCCAGGCGATAGCCGCATTTCGCGCGGAATGTTCAAATTCGGAACGCGCTACCACCGTATCGTAGGAAATATCAGACACACCGCTTAAGCCGCGCACGACTTCCAGCATACGTTGCCGTGGTGCGCTTAATCGCCCTTGCAACATATCGCAGACCACCAGCGCACCGGCATTAATGAACGGATTACGCGGTATACCCTGCTCCATTTCCAGTTGCACTAAGGAATTGAACGGTGATCCAGACGGATCTTTGCCGACGCGTTGCCAGATTTCCTCTTCGGAGTAATGACGCATGGCGACAACGAGACTCAGCACTTTGGAAATAGACTGAATGGAAAAACGTTCTTGCGCGTCTCCGGCCTGAAAAAGCTGTCCGTCAACGGTACAGATAGCAATCCCCAATCGGGAACCGTCTACTGTAGCCAGCGCCGGAATATAATCCGCGACTTTACCCTGACCAATGAGCGGCCGCACTTGCCGCAAGATGTTTTCTAAAATTGCATTATCCATGGCGACTGCCACTTTCTACTCCTGGACCGCAGGTCTGAAAAGACCTGCGAGTATATCAGAGCTGAATATGTCGCGTCAGATCCGGTCTTTCCACACCGTCTGGATATTACAGAATTCGTGTAAGCCGAAATGGGAAAGCTCACGACCAAAGCCACTCTTTTTCACGCCACCAAAGGCCACTCGCGCGTCGCTGGCACAATAACCATTGATAAACACCCCACCGCATTCCAGACGTGCCGCCATATGTCTGGCCTGTGTTTCGTCAGTGGTAAAAATGGTCGCTGAAAGGCCGAACTCACTATCATTAGCCAGTTCCAGTGCATGTTCTGCATCTTTCGCAATGGTGATTGCCGCAACGGGGCCAAACATTTCTTCCCGAAACGCGGTCATTTCTGGGGTAACATTCGCCAGAACCGTTGGCGGATAGTAGTTACCTGCCCCAGCCATCTTTTCCCCGCCCAGTAACAAACGCGCACCCTGCGCCAGGGTTTTCTCCACCTGATGATGCAGCTCATCACGTAAATCAAAACGAGCCATTGGTCCGAGAGCGTTCTCTTCGTCACGGGGATCGCCCATTTTCAAGGCTGCCGCAGCTGCCACAAAACGTTCGGTAAATGCCGAAGCAATTCCCTCTTCGATAATAAAGCGTTTTGCCGCTGCACATACCTGTCCGGTATTCTGATAACGTCCGGCTACCGCCGCTTTCACCGCCAGTTCCAGATCGGCATCGTTAAGCACAATAAACGGATCCGAACCGCCCAGTTCCAGTACGCATTTTTTCAGTGCCGCTCCAGCCTGTGCGCCAATAGCCGCTCCCGCACGAACACTTCCGGTCACCGTGACAGCAGCAATGCGCGAGTCTTTAATCATCTGACTGACACCGTCGTTGTCGGCATTCAGCCAGCCATATACGCCTTGTGGGATACCCGCATCTTTAAACACCTGGGCAATGAGCTGTGCACAGCCCATCACATTCGGCGCATGTTTAAGTAAGTAGCCGTTACCTGCAAGAATGATGGGAACAGCGCCACGCATCACCTGCCATAACGGAAAATTCCACGGCATAATCGCCAGAATCGTCCCCAACGGTCGATACTCAATAACCGCCTGCTGATTTTCCACCAGCGTAGGTTCCGCCTTCAGCATTGCCGGACCATGTTCTGCATACCAGTCACACAAATTCGCCGATTTCGCCACTTCAGCGCGCGCCTGGTTGATTGGTTTGCCCATTTCGCGGGTGATCATTTGCGCCATTTCTTCGCTACGAGCGCGCAGAGCCTTACCGATATCACGCAGTTTTTCAGCACGATAATCTATATTTGTCTCGCGCCAGTCGCGAAAGCCTGCTGCCGCCAGCTGAAGTGCGTTTTCGATATCGTCAGCGCCAGCCCACGGCAGCACAGAAAGTTGTTCACCCGTGGCAGGATTTATCGAAATTGCATGAGTTGCCGGAGTAATGGTCATCGGGGTATCTCCTTTATGAGTCATGGTATGAAGATACGCAGATTTACTCTTGCTTTAAAATGAATAATATTAAGCCACTTATTCACGAATCGAGAATGCTATGGATCTGACCCAACTGGAGATGTTCAACGCGGTTGCCGAAGCTGGCAGCATAACCCAGGCTGCAGCAAAAGTGCATCGCGTGCCGTCGAATCTCACTACCCGTCTGCGCCAGCTGGAAACAGAACTGGGGGTTGATCTGTTTATTCGCGAGAATCAGCGTTTACGTCTCTCTCCTGCCGGGCATAACTTTTTACGCTATAGCCAACAAATTCTCGCGTTAGTGGATGAAGCGCGGAGCGTTGTCGCTGGCGATGAGCCGCAAGGTTTATTTTCTCTTGGTTCGCTGGAAAGCACCGCTGCAGTGCGCATTCCAGCCACGCTGGCGGAATTCAACCGTCGTTATCCCAAAATTCAGTTTTCACTTTCCACCGGCCCTTCCGGCACTATGCTGGATGGTGTACTGGAGGGAAAACTGAATGCGGCGTTTATTGATGGACCCATTAACCATACTGCCATCGACGGGATACCGGTATACCGCGAGGAACTGATGATCGTCACGCCACAAGGATATGCGCCAGTAACCCGTGCCAGTCAGGTTAATGGCAGTAACATTTATGCCTTCCGCGCCAATTGTTCGTATCGTCGCCACTTCGAGAGCTGGTTTCATGCTGACGGTGCCGCTCCGGGAACTATCCATGAGATGGAGTCTTATCACGGAATGTTGGCCTGTGTGATCGCAGGAGCAGGCATTGCGCTTATTCCGCGCTCTATGCTGGAAAGTATGCCGGGGCATCACCAGGTTGAAGCGTGGCCGTTAGCTGAGCAATGGCGTTGGTTAACAACCTGGCTGGTCTGGCGTCGTGGTGCGAAAACGCGCCCGCTCGAGGCATTTATTCAACTGCTGGAGGTGCCTGACTCGGCAAGACAGGGATATCAATGAGCTATTTTTGATAGTTCTTGCGGCTAATATGCTCTATATAGTGATGTTCCGATGACTTATGACTATATGGGGCAAATATGGTTACGCCAGTAAGCATCAGCAATTACATATCTCTTCCTGATGATTTTCCCGTACGTAATATTGCACCTCAGGTAAAAGAAGTTTTAAAGGATTTTATTGATGCACTCAGTACCATAATATGTGATGAAGAGTGGCGCACGTCTTTAAACATCAAATCAGCCACAAAAAAGATATTTAATAACCTTGACAACTTATCATATATTCAGAGGACTTCTTTTCGGGGTAACGACACACTATACAATGAAAAGGTTCAGTTTAAACTCACTTATCCCGTCAAGAATGGAAGACACAAAGAAAATATTGAATTTCAGGTAGTAATAAATTTAAGCCCTATTTATTTAGATAATTTTCGCCATGATGGAGAAATTAATATTTTTTGCGCTCCCAACCCAAAGCCTGTCACTATGGGGCGCGTATTTCAGACCGGCGTCGAGCGTGTGCTCTTTCTGTTTCTGAATGATTTTATTGAACAATTTCCAATGATCAACCTTGGCGTTCCCATCAAAAGAGCGCATACACCACATATTGAACCCCTGCCTCCGGATCACCATACCGCTGCAGATTACTTACGCCAGTTTGATTTGCTTGTCCTGAATTTTATCTCTCGCGGTAATTTTGTCATACTCCCCCGATTATGGAGTAACTCTGAGGTTCACAGATGGTTCGTCAATAAAGATCCTAACTTGATCACCGCCATTCTCGACATAACAGACGGCGAATTAAAAGAGGATTTATTGCAAAGCCTGATGGATTCATTAGGTTCTAACAAACATGTACTACCCGAAGTCTGCATCTGCTTTTTATCCCTTTTAGCAGAACAAGAATCTCCTCATTTTCAGGACTTTTTTTTTATTTTTCGCCAATATGTTATTGCACTATCACCAATTTATGAATCCCAATGAAAGTGATCTGAATGACGTGTTGATGCCAGCATCATTAAGTGATGATAAAATTATCAAACATATGGCGCGCAGGACCCTCAAACTGTTTGTAAAAAATGAAACGCCGCCAAAAGTTACTCACGAAGACCTGGTGAAAAACAGGCCTCGCTCCCCTGTCAGACCACCTATACCCGCAACCGCCAAAACGCCAGACCTTCCTGAACGTCATTAAACCGTGATGTTACCGACTCTCTGACGCGGAACAGAATCAGCGTCAGAGAAACGGAAAACGCGATCCAGATCACAAATGCATTGTATTCACATCATTAACCGTTTTAAGATCATTTCATCACTTTTTCGCAACTCACCCGATAATCTGTTATGACAACAAACACTGTTTCCCGCAAAGTGGCGTGGCTACGGGTCGTTACGCTGGCAGTCGCCGCCTTCATCTTCAACACCACCGAATTTGTCCCTGTTGGCCTGCTCTCTGACATTGCGCAAAGTTTTCACATGCAAACCGCTCAGGTCGGCATCATGTTGACCATTTACGCATGGGTAGTAGCGCTAATGTCATTGCCTTTTATGTTAATGACCAGTCAGGTTGAACGGCGCAAATTACTGATCTGCCTGTTTGTGGTGTTTATTGCCAGCCACGTACTGTCGTTTTTGTCGTGGAGCTTTACCGTTCTGGTGATCAGTCGCATTGGTGTGGCTTTTGCACATGCGATTTTCTGGTCGATTACGGCGTCTCTGGCGATCCGTATGGCTCCGGCCGGGAAGCGAGCACAGGCATTGAGTTTAATTGCCACCGGTACAGCACTGGCGATGGTCTTAGGTTTACCTCTCGGGCGCATTGTGGGCCAGTATTTCGGTTGGCGAATGACCTTCTTCGCGATTGGTATTGGGGCGCTTATCACCCTTTTGTGCCTGATTAAGTTACTTCCCTTACTGCCCAGTGAGCATTCCGGTTCACTGAAAAGCCTCCCGCTATTGTTCCGCCGCCCGGCATTGATGAGCATTTATTTGTTAACTGTGGTGGTTGTCACCGCCCATTACACGGCATACAGCTATATCGAGCCTTTTGTGCAAAACATTGCGGGATTCAGCGCCAACTTTGCCACGGCATTACTGTTATTACTCGGTGGTGCGGGCATTATTGGCAGCGTGATTTTCGGTAAACTGGGTAATCAGTATGCGTCTGCGTTGGTGAGTACGGCAATTGCGCTGTTGCTGGTGTGTCTGGCACTGCTGCTACCTGCGGCGAACAGTGAAATACACCTCGGGGTGCTGAGTATTTTCTGGGGGATCGCGATGATGATCATCGGGCTTGGTATGCAGGTTAAAGTGCTGGCGCTGGCACCAGATGCTACCGACGTCGCGATGGCGCTATTCTCCGGCATATTTAATATTGGAATCGGGGCGGGTGCGTTGGTAGGTAATCAGGTGAGTTTGCACTGGTCAATGTCGATGATTGGTTATGTGGGCGCGGTGCCTGCTTTTGCCGCGTTAATATGGTCAATCATTATATTTCGCCGCTGGCCAGTGACACTCGAAGAACAGACGCAATAGTTGAAAGGCCCATTCGGGCCTTTTTTAATGGTACGTTTTAATGATTTCCAGGATGCCGTTAATAATAAACTGCACACCCATACATACCAGCAGGAATCCCATCAGACGGGAGATCGCTTCAATGCCACCCTTGCCCACCAGCCGCATAATTGCGCCGGAGCTGCGTAGGCTTCCCCACAAAATAACCGCCACCAGGAAAAAGATCAGCGGCGGCGCAACCATCAGTACCCAATCAGCGAAGGTTGAACTCTGACGCACTGTGGACGCCGAGCTAATAATCATCGCTATGGTTCCCGGACCAGCGGTACTTGGCATTGCTAGCGGCACAAAGGCAATATGGGCACTGGGTTCATCTTCCAGCTCTTCCGACTTGCTTTTCGCCTCCGGTGAATCAATCGCTTTCTGTTGCGGAAAGAGCATCCGAAAACCGATAAACGCGACGATTAAGCCGCCTGCAATTCGCAGACCGGGAATCGAAATGCCAAATGTATCCATCACCAGTTGCCCGGCGTAATACGCCACCATCATGATGGCAAATACGTACACCGAGGCCATCAACGACTGACGATTACGTTCGGCACTGTTCATGTTGCCTGCCAGGCCAAGAAATAACGCGACAGTTGTTAATGGGTTAGCTAACGGCAGTAACACCACCAGCCCCAGGCCAATTGCTTTAAACAAATCTAACATTGGTGGTTGTTATCCTGTGTATCTGGGTTATCAGCGAAAAGTATAAGGGGTAAACAAGGATAAAGTGTCACTCTTTAGCTAACCTTGCATCGCATTGACCAAAACTTGAACCGATTTAGCAAAACGTGGCATCGGTCATTCATTCATTTGACTTATACTTGCCTGGGCAATATTATCCCCTGCAACTAATTACTTGCCAGGGCAACTAATGTGAAAAGTACCAGCGATCTGTTCAATGAAATTATTCCATTGGGTCGCTTAATCCATATGGTTAATCAGAAGAAAGATCGTCTGCTTAACGAGTATCTGTCTCCGCTGGATATTACTGCGGCACAGTTTAAGGTGCTCTGCTCTATCCGCTGCGCGGCGTGTATTACTCCGGTTGAACTGAAAAAAGTGTTGTCGGTCGACCTGGGAGCACTGACCCGTATGCTGGATCGCCTGGTCTGTAAAGGCTGGGTTGAACGGTTGCCGAACCCGAATGATAAGCGCGGCGTACTGGTAAAACTTACCACCAGCGGCGCGGCAATATGCGAACAATGCCATCAATTAGTTGGCCAGGACCTGCATCAAGAATTAACAAAAAACCTGACGGCGGACGAAGTGGCAACACTTGAGCATTTGCTTAAGAAAGTCCTGCCGTAAACAAAAAAGAGGTATGACGATGTCCAGACGCAATACTGACGCTATTACCATTCATAGCATTTTGGACTGGATCGAGGACAACCTGGAATCGCCACTGTCACTGGAGAAAGTGTCAGAGCGTTCGGGTTACTCCAAATGGCACCTGCAACGGATGTTTAAAAAAGAAACCGGTCATTCATTAGGCCAATACATCCGCAGCCGTAAGATGACGGAAATCGCGCAAAAGCTGAAGGAAAGTAACGAGCCGATACTCTATCTGGCAGAACGATATGGCTTCGAGTCGCAACAAACTCTGACCCGAACCTTCAAAAATTACTTTGATGTTCCGCCGCATAAATACCGGATGACCAATATGCAGGGCGAATCGCGCTTTTTACATCCATTAAATCATTACAACAGCTAGTTGATAACGTGACAACGTCACTGAGGCAATCATGAAACCACTTTTATCCGCAATAGCAGCTGCGCTTATTCTCTTTTCCGCGCAGGGCGTTGCGGAACAACCCACGCAGCCGGTTGTTACTTCCTGTGGCAATGTGGTGGTTGCTCCTCCATCGCAGGAACAACCGCCGTTTGATTTAAATCACATGGGTACTGGCAGTGATAAGTCGGATGCGCTCGGCGTGCCCTATTATAATCAACACGCTATGTAGTTATTGTCAGGCTCTGATCACAGAGCCTGACATCTCCGTAATATCTTTCTGAAGTCTCAAATATTTTCGCCATTGTTGGCGATGAGATCCCGATACCAGTAAAACGACGCTTTACGTATCCTTTCCAGCGTTCCCTTCCCTTCGTTGTCTTTATCGACATAAATCATTCCGTAGCGTTTTTTCATTTCCCCTGTTCCGGCAGAAACCAGGTCAATGCAGCCCCACGGGGTGTAGCCAATTAAGTCAACACCATCTTCGACTACGGCTTTTTTCATTTCACGAATATGGGAAGCAAAGTAATCAATGCGATAGTGATCGTTCACTGTGCCGTCAGCTTGTCTCTGGTCAACCGCACCAAATCCATTTTCGACAATAAACAGCGGCAACTGGAAATGATCCCACAACCAGTTGAGTGAATAACGTAGCCCTGCCGGATCAATTTGCCATCCCCATTCGGATGTATCGATATAAGGGTTGCTGACCAAATCTCGTGGTTCAACATAATCCAGTTGCGGGTTATCGGGCGAAAATTGTGTCGTAAAAGACATGTAGTAGCTAAAACCGATAAAGTCGACACAACCTCTGGCAAGAATCGCGTTATCTTCTGGTGTGATATCGAGGTTGAATCCTTTCCTGGCAAAGTAATTCAGCATATGTTGCGGATAATATCCACGAGCATGAACATCAGTAAACCAGTAACGACGATGCATCGCTTTCGTCGCCATCATCATATCGTTGGGTGCACACGTCAGAGGATAGATGGGGCACATGGCGATCATGCAGCCGATATTAAATTCAGGATTAATCGATTTTCCAGTCTGTACCGCCAGGGCACTGGCAACTAACTCGTAATGTACCGCCTGGTACATTATTTGTTCGCGCTCATTGATATCTTCCTCTGGCGAATACAAGATACCGGAATTAGTAAATGGACACAGGCTTTCGCTGAAATTCACCTGATTATTGATTTCGTTAAACGTCATCCAGTACTTTACTTTTTCTTTATAGCGCGTGAAGACCGTTGATGCGAAGCGGATAAAAAAGTCGATCAGTTTACGGTTTCGCCAGCCACCATATTTTGTCACCAGATGATAAGGCATCTCAAAATGTGAAAGCGTCACCACAGGTTCCATTCCCTGCTTAAGGCATTCATCGAACAGATCATCATAAAATTGTAAACCCTCTTCATTCGGCTCCTGTTCGTCACCTTGCGGAAAGATTCGTGTCCAGGCAATGGAAGTTCGAAAGCATTTGAATCCCATCTCGGCAAATAACTGAATATCTGTTTTATAGCGATGATAAAAATCAATTGCTTCATGATTGGGATAATTAAGCCCGTCGATAACGCCTTCTGTCACTTCACGCGGCACCCCGTGAGCGCCAGCAGTCATCACATCAGCGATACTGATGCCTTTTCCTCCTTCATTCCAGCCACCTTCCAACTGATGCGCGGCTACCGCGCCGCCCCATAAAAAACCTTTTTTAAATCCTGACATACACAACTCCTTAACTAAAATAGATTACCACCAGACTTCCGCCTGGATGCCGGCCATAAACTCGTCTTTGCTGTTCTCATTAAACTTAAAATTCGATAATTCGTTATCCAGAATATTGATATACGTTCCATAGAAGCGAATTTCTGGTCGTGAACCTAAAATGCTTTCACCCACTTTCAATGCATGCCAGAGTGTCGTTTTATAAGCCGATTCATTTAGTGTTACACCCTGCTGAGTTTTGTTCTGTTGCTTAAACCAGCCTAATTCAAGCCCCGTCTGATTCCATGTATTCCAGATCAGGCCGGTCTTATTACAGTGCGAATACTGTCAAAATCACTATGAGCACCACTTTCATAACTATAAACATCTTCGCCGTGAGAATAGACAAGCGCGTTAGCCATAATAATATTGTCAGTAAGATACATCTCGCCCTGAGAGATTAAACGCCAGGCGATCCCATTGGTATGATCACCATAGTAATAGCGACTATGCGCCATCGTATTACTGGCATCTGAGAAACTGGCAAAACTGCTGGCATAGGAATTATTGGCAACCTGTAACGTAAATTCATTAAACGTATCGCGTTGCAGGTTTTGCCGTAAAACAGAAGTCAGCATCCAGCTATCTTTCATTTCAAAATAACTGTTGTCATTTTCGTTATCTTGTTGTTGATCCGTTTTATTAGGTGCGGAATATTTAGCCATTAATGATAATGTCGCATCATCCCATAACGGGATATTGCGATAACGAACATCCACAGAATTGGTATTCATCTGGCTGGTACGCGAAAAATCACGAGAGTAAACATCGACATCATCACGGCGGTAATGACTCCAACTTATTGATAGTGTTTTATGTTCAGATAATGCCCGATGACTTTGTCATGCAGCTCCACCGA
>NZ_JAVUPQ010000034.1:0-43937 GCF_032029835.1 Escherichia sp. AM3
TCGGTGGAGCTGCATGACAAAGTCATCGGGCATTATCTGAACATAAAACACTATCAATAAGTTGGAGTCATTACCAGATAAATCTTAGCAAAATACAAATTAAAGATAAGGAAATTGTTACGAAAGCTATTAATTATTGTTGGTAATATAGTTTCAAGTGGTACTATAACTGGCTGTTAAATGGCATTTATAACTATTAGGTGCAGAGATATTCGCTTAAATGGATTAGTTTCTTTGTGGAAAAGTAACTGATGTTATAATGTATGATGTTGACTATTGCACTATTCCAATAAAACCAGTCAGCTTTAAACAAGCAGCGTCATATTAAGAGAGATAAACATTTGCCGCTGTTGGTCCTCGCAGGCCATTTACGCGGCAAAATTCCACACGTAATCCTGGTATAAGCACTTCTGCGTCGCGGGGAGTGAATGCGGAAATATGGACCTGAACTTCTTTACGACCGTCGGAGGGGATAATGAATCCTTTGCCGCTTTTGCGATCAAAGGTTTTGACAATTCCTGTCATTTTACGGGACAAACAAATTCCTTACTGAAAATACTGCGCTGCACTATACGGGGTTAATAAAATAAAGCCAGCGATATTTAAGACCGCCGGACGGCTAAAATAAAATTTGCTTAATCTCAATTATCATGCGTTAATAGCTGCGTCGGTTTGAAAGACAGACAGCATACAAAGTAGTTTACTAAAGCAGTTCTCATTATCAGGCATTATCCCCTTCTTTTGAGTCTCTCTCCTGAACACTAAGTAGTTTCTGTATTAAAGCCCTGTTTGCCGAAAGGCCCAAAATGAAGGAAGTAAAATATGTCTAATAAAATGACTGGTTTAGTAAAATGGTTTAACGCAGATAAAGGTTTTGGCTTTATCACTCCTGATGATGGCAGCAAAGACGTTTTCGTCCATTTCACTGCCATCCAGAGCAATGAATTCCGCACGCTGAACGAAAATCAGAAAGTTGAATTTTCTATTGAGCAGGGGCAACGTGGCCCCGCGGCAGCGAACGTTGTTACGCTCTAAGGTTGCCGTTATTACTCAACATCTCCATTTCCGCTGTCCATGTTGTCATGGTTCACAGTACCGTACATCGGCATTCGATGTGACGGAGCGAAACCCTTTGGGCGCTAAGTGTATTTTTTGTAAATCGACGATGATCACCTTTGATAACGTCGCGCTGCAAATACGCACGGACCATGCGCCGCTGGATTTCACAAAATAATATCAGGCTCCCTCGTGGAGCCTTTTTTATATCTGCCTTATTTTTCTTCAACGCTGTATGTATAGTAAGCGATAACCTGTTGATTATTGAATCTTTCGGGGAGATGGCTTATAACATTTCTTACCTGACCAGGGTACCGGGAACCAACACCTTACTGGCGTGTTGCTGTCTTTTAAGACCAGAAGAGGTTAACAGTGAATATTGAAGAGTTAAAAAAACAAGCCGAAACGGAAATCGCCGACTTTATCGCGCAAAAAATCGCCGAGCTGAACAAGAATACAGGGAAAGAAGTCTCTGAAATTCGCTTCACCGCACGAGAAAAAATGACCGGGCTTGAAAGTTATGATGTCAAAATCAAAATAATGTGATTTTGTGAACATCACCCGTGCGAGGTGATGTTCCGCTTGTTGCTAATTTAGTGACCAATCATTGGCGCTTGTGGAATTAAGCGTCGGTACAATTCATCCGGTACCGGGCTTTGCCATACTCCCGCATACATTGCGTAACCAATCACCGCAAACATAATCCCCAGAACCAGTAGCGTCATTAACCAGCCAGACAACGCAAAGGCTTTTTTATTTGCCGCAGGTTTTTGCAGTGAAAAGGTCAATGTTGAGGCTACCGGACATGACTCTACGCAAGTCATACAGCCGGTACATTCCACTGTTCGTACCTGAATTAATTTATCGACCGGGATCCGTGATGGGCAATTTTTTGCGCATTTGCCACAGTCGATACAACTTTCGGCATTGCGACGAATCTTAAACGGCGACAATAGCGAAACCACGCCCATCAGCGCGCCATATGGGCAAAGATAACGACACCAGGCATGGCGAATAAACAGGCTGGCAATCAGCAAAACGGTCACGCTGATTAATGTCGCGGTCCCCATATGACGAAAGAAATCGAGCATTTTAACGTCCATCACCACGCTGTAGGGCGACAACATAAAATAGTGAATCGCCTGAGCGGGCATCAATAACGCGATATAGAGAAAAAAACTCAACAGCAAATACTTCACGCCGCGCAGAGGAATATCCAGCCAGCGGGGAAGGACACATTGCCGACCAAACAGTTTGTTACCGAGATCGCCGATTAATTCAGAAAGCGTACCAACCGGGCATAACCATGAGCAAAAGGCCTTTTTGAGTAATAGACTGATGACGATAAAAGCGACCAATAACAGCATCGCGGCGGCGTGGACGGACGGTAACTGACCTGTTACAAGGCTATATTTCAGATTCATCAGCCCGGCAATCGGTAGCCAGCCTTCGATACCTCCCGGTCTGGCGACAAATGTCGTGCTACTTGCCGTTTCGTAATAGCGCACCCAATACCAGAACGTGATGGCAATATAAATATTCATTGCCAACAGTAATAATTGCGTCGCTTTACGCCAGGTCGTGGCATTACGCCAGTCATTCCACGGTAATTTGCCGCCCGTCGTGCCTGGCCGCCGCTGCCAGCGGGTTCTTTTATTCTCTGCCATGATTTTGCCAGTCCGTTAAGTTGTATACCAAATGCCACTATTCTAGTTGTTCTTAACTGGCTGATATTGATTCAAATCGCGTTCAGGTCTTTCTTATGCAACCATGCTTCCAGAGCGGCAACACTGCGTGTAATTTCTTCGTGTGGAAGGGGGGCAGATAATGGCTGCTGCTCCAGTTGTGCGCATAGCTGGCTGGCGATATGCATTCCCAGACTCGAGCAACTGCTTTTTAGCTGATGCGCGGCACGCTTTATTTTCTCGCTATCCTGACTGGCGCGGGCAATGTCGATTTCATCGAGAAGCGGCAGGGCATGTTGTGTAAATAATACCAGCCATTCGTGGATCTTCTCCGTCCCCATTAACTGAGCATCTTCATTGAGTTGCGATACATCCAGCGATTGATCATTATTGACTTGCAGTTGGAGATAGTGCGCCAGTAACTGACCGAGCACTTCACGCGGCACCGGTTTAGGGATAATCCCGCGGAATAATGAACTGGTACGCTGGCGCAGCGTTTCGTCAATGACATGGGCGCTAAAGCCAATCAAAACCAGCGACGGATATTGCTGTGCCAGTTGTCGGGCAAGCGTAATGCCGTCGATATCCGGCAGATCAAAATCCACCAGTGCGGCAGCAAACGGTTCGCTATTTTGCAGTGTCTCTAAAGCCTGCGCGGCATTGCCAACAGCAACAATCTGCGCACCACTGGTTTTCAGCATCTCAATGGTAATTCGCTGGGTTAGCGGGTTATCTTCAATTAACAGCAAACGTAAACCGTCAAGACGCACCGCCTGATTGACTGTTTTTGGCACGGGTGCCGTGGCAACACGTAACGGCAAGCGTAAACAAAAACAGCTTCCAACCTCCGGCGTGCTGGTGGCGCTCAGTTCGCCGCCCATCGCCTGGGCCAGACGGCTACTGATAGTCAGTCCCAGCCCGGTGCCGCCGCGTTTGCCGCTTACCTGCACAAATGGCTGGAAGATTTCTGCCAGTTTCGCGGGATCAATACCGCAGCCGCTGTCTTCCACTTCGACCAGCCATTGCTCGCCATCAGTGCGACTACGCAGGATAATGTACCCTTCGTCAGTAAAACGCAGGGCGTTGCTCAACAGGTTGGTTATAACCTGACGAATACGTCGTGGATCGCCCATTAACGCGCACGGCATATCATCGGCAATTGCCGTTGCCAGGCGAATCGGGCGACCTTTCACCCGTCCGCTCATTAATTGCAGGGTACTTTCCAGCAGCGGGCGCGGTTCAAAGGGCTCATCGCTGACCGAAACATTCTTGCCACCTGCTTCGATAGCGGAATAATCGAGAATATCGTTGAGGATGGTCAGCAACGATTCACCAGAGTCAGTAATTGCCCGCAAATCATCACGCTGGGCGTTAAGTGCGGGGTTATCTGCCAGCAGTTGAGCAGTGCCGAGAATACCGTACAGCGGTGTGCGGATCTCATGGCTCATCGCCGCCAGAAACGCCGATTTTGCCTGGCTGGCTTTTTCTGCTTCCGCCCGTGCCTGTCGGTGTTCTATCACCAGTTCCTGCAATTCAGCTGTACGCGCTTTGACCTGCGCCGCCAGCTGTTCGCGGTGGCGATTCAGTGCATGAACATTGCTGCGAAACGCATCCATCAGCCGCCCGATGGTATCCAGCTCCCGTACGCCAGCGGTTTCCGGGAAAGGGGAGTCAATATCACCGTCCAGCAGCCGTTGCAGCGCCTGCGTTTGTTCGGCAAGTGGACGCGTGACTGAGCGATAAACCACGCGCCAGAGGATCAGAATCAGTGCGCAAAGTGAAACCATCCCCAGCAATAACAGGCTGTATTGCCCGCGTGCACTCGCTTTTTCCAGATGCGCCAGTCCGTGCTGATTACGCAGCTCAATGGTGTCGACCAGCTGACTGACTTCGCTACTAAACTGCGCGAACTGGGCGATGTTATTTTGTGCGAGAGTTTGTAGGTGATTGCTGATTTCACTGTCCTGCTGATACAGCGCCAGCAAATCGCTATATTGGCTAACGGTAGTTAACGTTGTTGCGACCTGCGCACGAACACCCGGATCTTCAATGCGTATTTGCCGACGTTGCAGAATTTTCACCGCATTATTGAGCTGCTTTTCCAGCGTTGGTGCATTTTTCTGGATCTGCTCCAGCCCCAGATTCATCACCATTTGCTGCACCCGCAGAGCGCTAAGGCGCAGTTCATTCATCTGGTTAACATACTCAAGATCGATATCAATCAGCCGATCGAGTGCACTTTCAGCAGCCTGACGCTGATCTTGTTCGATCAAATCGTAAATCCCGGCCTGGGTCGCTCCAGCGGAAGTTGTCGCATTATTCGCCTGACCTTGCGCCAGGCGTGCGATCTCATCGGCGGCAGCGACTATCTGCTGACTGAGTTGCTGTTGTTGCTGGCGCAGTTGCAAACGCTGCCCCACCAGTTCCCCTTGCTGACGTAACGAACGGGAGATCTCCTGCTCCTGTTGTTCAATAGCGGTGGTATCAAAACCTTGTTCCCGTAACGCTTGCAGCAACGCATTAATCTTCAGGCTTTGTGCGGTGAGCATTCGCCCCTGCGCCTGCCACATCTTTTCGTTATCGGCACTGGTCAGGTTCTGCGCGGCGAAAAGTTCCCAGGCGCTGGCTTCGCTCAACTGGCGCGCCATATTCATGGTAGGAATCAATGCCTGAGTGTTGTCTTTTTCCACCTGGCTGATAAAGCGCAGGTTGTACCATCCCACCAGGGTACTGGTCAGGGTTAACAGCGCCATCAGGGCAAAGCCCATCCAGAGTCTTCGGGTCAGGGTTAAATTCACGGTCGGTGCACTTTAGGTGAAAAAGGTTGAGTCGCAAAGCGGAATGCATCTAGCATAAAGCCTTATTATTGATGAGGCTATCATGCGCGTACTGCTATTTTTACTTCTTTCCCTTTTCATGTTGCCGGCATTTTCGGCTGATAACCTGTTGCGCTGGCATGATGCGCAGCATTTCACGGTGCAAGCCTCTACGCCGCTTAAAGCCAAACGCGCATGGAAACTGTGCGCGCTTTATCCCAGCCTGAAAGATTCATATTGGTTATCGTTGAACTATGGTATGCAGGAGGCTGCTCGCCGCTACGGTGTGGATTTAAAAGTGCTGGAGGCAGGCGGCTACAGCCAGTTGGCTACCCAGCAAGCACAAATCGACCAGTGTAAACAGTGGGGCGCAGAGGCCATTTTGCTCGGTAGTAGCACGACCTCATTTCCCGACCTGCAAAAGCAGGTAGCAAGTCTGCCGGTGATCGAACTGGTAAATGCTATTGATGCTCCCCAGGTGAAAAGCCGCGTTGGTGTGCCCTGGTTTCAGATGGGCTATCAACCGGGGCGATATCTGGTGCAATGGGCGCACGGTAAACCACTGAATGTGCTGTTGATGCCCGGACCCGATAACGCCGGGGGCAGTAAGGAGATGGTCGAGGGTTTTCGCGCAGCCATTGCCGGAAGCCCGGTGCGTATTGTTGATATTGCGCTTGGTGATAACGATATTGAAATCCAGCGTAACCTGTTGCAGGAGATGCTGGAACGCCATCCAGAAATCGACGTCGTTGCCGGAACGGCCATTGCGGCAGAGGCGGCAATGGGGGAAGGGCGTAACCTGAAAACGCCGCTTACCGTGGTGTCGTTTTATCTTTCACATCAGGTGTATCGCGGGCTGAAGCGGGGAAGAGTGATTATGGCTGCCAGCGATCAAATGGTCTGGCAGGGGGAACTGGCGGTTGAGCAGGCCATCAGGCAATTACAGGGGCAATCGGTGTCTGATAATGTCAGCCCACCGATTTTAGTTCTGACGCCGAAAAATGCCGACCGTGAACATATTCGCCGCTCGCTGTCACCAGGGGGATTTCGTCCGGTCTATTTTTATCAGCACACATCAGCGGCTAAGAAATAACCTTCACCATGTTGCGTCACCAGTAAATCCGCGCTGAGTTTATGACGTAAACGACGAATTAACACATCGACGGTGCGCAGGTCAGGGTTTTCCACCCGACGCGCAGAAAGCATACGTAGCAGACGTTCACGGCTGAGAATTTCGCCCGGATTCGTCACAAATGCCACCAACATTTCATACTCTGCGCGGGTCAGTTTAATCGGCTCGCCATCCCGCTCCAGCGTATGGCGCGACACATTCAGGCAATAACCGGCAAAGCGATAGCAGTTGTCCTGAGTGTGCGGTTGAGCTTGTCGCGCGAGGTCGATTCGCCAGAGCAGATTTTTCACCCGTACTACCAGTTCGCGCAGTTCCAGCGGTTTGGTGACGTAATCGTCTGCGCCCATTTCCAGCCCAACAATACGGTCAATCCGATCGCTGCGTCCGGTAACCAGAATAATCCCCACCGTTGAGCGTTCTCGCAGGGCGCGGGTTAACATCAGGCCATTTTCATCGGGTAAGTTGATATCCAGCAGAATTAAATCTACCGACTGATTCTGCATAATTTCCCGTAGCCCGGCACCGCTCGCCGTAACGGAAACGGTATACCCCTCCTGAGTGAAGTAGGATTGTAATCGCGCCTGGGTAACCGGCTCATCTTCAACAATAACAATGTGATGTGGCATCAGAGGGTTTTACTCATTCTGTTCATATCTGTTCATATTCTGCCGTAAGCCGTTCATCCTGACCAGTGCCGCTGTTCATATTTGCTCATTAAGATCGCTTCACTAAACCATAATTCTACAGGGGTTATTATGCGGAAACTCTGGAACGCGCTACGCCGACCCAGTGCTCGTTGGTCGGTACTGGCGCTGGTCGCAATTGGGATTGTGATTGGCATTGCGCTGATTGTATTGCCACACGTTGGGATCAAAGTCACCAGCACAACCGAATTTTGTGTCAGTTGCCACAGTATGCAACCGGTGTATGAAGAATATAAACAGTCGGTGCATTTCCAGAACGCCTCCGGCGTGCGAGCTGAATGCCATGACTGTCATATCCCGCCGGATATTCCAGGCATGGTGAAGCGCAAACTGGAAGCGAGCAATGATATCTACCAGACCTTTATTGCTCACTCCATTGATACACCTGAAAAATTCGAAGCCAAACGCGCGGAACTTGCCGAGCGTGAATGGGCGCGAATGAAAGAAAACAACTCGGCAACCTGCCGCTCCTGCCATAACTACGATGCGATGGATCATGCGAAGCAGCATCCTGAAGCAGCACGTCAGATGAAGGTGGCAGCGAAAGATAATCAATCCTGCATCGACTGTCATAAAGGTATTGCCCACCAGTTACCGGATATGAGTAGCGGCTTCCGTAAGCAGTTCGATGAGCTGCGCGCCAGTGCTAATGACAGTGGTGACACGCTGTACTCTATTGATATTAAGCCAATTTATGCGGCGAAAGGCGATAAAGAAGCCTCTGGTTCTCTGCTGCCTGCTTCGGAAGTGAAAGTCCTTAAACGTGACGGCGACTGGCTGCAAATTGAAATTACCGGCTGGACGGAAAGCGCCGGACGTCAGCGTGTACTCACCCAATTCCCAGGTAAACGCATCTTTGTTGCCTCGATTCGTGGTGATGTGCAGCAGCAGGTAAAAACGCTGGAGAAAACCACCGTTGCCGACACCAATACCGAGTGGAGCAAGTTGCAGGCCACTGCGTGGATGAAGAAAGGCGACATGGTGAACGATATCAAACCGATCTGGGCTTATGCGGATTCGTTGTACAACGGCACCTGTAACCAGTGCCACGGCGCACCGGAAATCGCCCACTTTGACGCTAACGGTTGGATCGGCACGCTCAACGGCATGATTGGCTTTACCAGTCTCGATAAACGTGAAGAACGCACCTTGTTGAAATATCTGCAAATGAATGCGTCTGACACCGCAGGTAAGGCTCACGGCGATAAGAAGGAAGAAAAATAATGAACAATAACGATCTCTTTCAGGCATCACGTCGGCGTTTTCTGGCACAACTCGGCGGCTTAACCGTCGCCGGGATGCTGGGGCCGTCATTGTTAACGCCGCGACGTGCGACTGCGGCGCAAGCGGCGACTGACGCTGTCATCTCGAAAGAGGGCATTCTTACCGGGTCGCACTGGGGGGCTATCCGCGCGACGGTGAAGGATGGTCGCTTTGTGGCGGCAAAACCGTTCGAACTGGATAAATATCCGTCGAAAATGATTGCCGGATTGCCGGATCACGTACACAACGCGGCGCGTATTCGTTATCCGATGGTACGCGTGGACTGGCTGCGTAAGCGCCATCTCAGCGATACCTCCCAGCGCGGTGATAACCGTTTTGTGCGCGTGAGTTGGGATGAAGCCCTCGACATGTTCTATGAAGAACTGGAACGCGTGCAGAAAACTCACGGGCCGAGTGCCTTGCTGACCGCCAGTGGTTGGCAATCGACGGGGATGTTCCATAACGCTTCGGGGATGCTGGCGAAAGCTATTGCCTTGCATGGTAATAGCGTTGGTACGGGCGGAGATTACTCTACCGGTGCTGCGCAGGTGATCCTGCCGCGCGTAGTCGGTTCGATGGAAGTGTATGAACAGCAAACCTCCTGGCCGCTGGTATTGCAGAACAGCAAAACCATTGTGCTGTGGGGCTCCGATTTGCTGAAAAACCAGCAAGCGAACTGGTGGTGCCCGGATCACGATGTTTATGAATATTACGCGCAGCTAAAAGCGAAAGTCGCCGCCGGTGAAATTGAGGTCATCAGCATCGATCCGGTTGTCACATCCACCCATGAGTATCTGGGGCGCGAGCATGTGAAGCACATTGCGGTTAACCCGCAAACTGACGTGCCGCTGCAACTGGCGCTGGCACATACGCTGTACAGTGAAAACCTGTACGACAAAAACTTCCTTGCTAACTACTGTGTGGGTTTTGAGCAGTTCCTGCCGTATCTGCTGGGTGAGAAAGACGGTCAGCCGAAAGATGCCGCATGGGCTGAAAAACTGACCGGCATTGATGCCGAAACCATTCGTGGGCTGGCGCGGCAGATGGCGGCGAACAGAACGCAAATTATTGCTGGCTGGTGCGTGCAGCGTATGCAGCACGGTGAACAGTGGGCGTGGATGATTGTGGTTCTGGCGGCGATGCTGGGGCAAATTGGCCTGCCAGGTGGTGGTTTTGGTTTTGGCTGGCACTACAACGGCGCAGGCACGCCGGGGCGTAAAGGCGTTATTCTGAGTGGTTTCTCCGGCTCTACGTCGATTCCGCCTGTTCACGACAACAGTGACTACAAAGGCTACAGCAGCACTATTCCGATTGCCCGTTTTATCGATGCGATCCTCGAACCGGGGAAAGTGATCAACTGGAACGGTAAATCGGTAAAACTGCCGCCGCTGAAAATGTGTATTTTTGCCGGAACTAACCCATTCCATCGCCATCAGCAGATCAACCGCATTATTGAAGGCTTGCGCAAGCTGGAAACGGTTATCGCCATAGATAACCAGTGGACCTCAACCTGCCGCTTTGCCGATATCGTACTGCCTGCGACCACGCAGTTTGAGCGTAACGATCTCGACCAGTACGGCAATCACTCCAACCGTGGCATTATCGCCATGAAACAGGTGGTGCCGCCGCAGTTCGAGGCGCGCAACGACTTCGATATTTTCCGCGAGCTGTGCCGTCGCTTTAATCGCGAAGAAGCCTTTACCGAAGGGCTGGACGAAATGGGCTGGCTGAAACGCATCTGGCAGGAAGGTGTACAGCAAGGCAAAGGACGCGGCGTTCATCTGCCAGCGTTTGATGACTTCTGGAATAACAAAGAGTACGTCGAGTTTGACCATCCGCAGATGTTTGTTCGCCACCAGGCATTCCGCGAAGATCCGGATCTCGAACCGCTGGGCACGCCGAGTGGCCTGATTGAGATCTACTCGAAAACTATCGCCGATATGAACTACGACGATTGTCAGGGGCATCCGATGTGGTTTGAGAAAATCGAACGCTCCCACGGTGGGCCTGGCTCGCAAAAGTATCCGTTGCATCTGCAATCTGTGCATCCGGATTTCCGACTTCACTCGCAGTTATGTGAGTCGGAAACGCTGCGTCAGCAATATACGGTAGCGGGTAAAGAGCCAGTATTCATTAACCCGCAGGATGCCAGCGCGCGCGGTATTCGTAACGGTGATGTGGTACGCGTCTTTAACGCTCGCGGTCAGGTGTTGGCAGGGGCAGTGGTTTCTGACCGCTATGCACCCGGCGTGGCACGAATTCACGAAGGGGCATGGTACGATCCAGATAAAGGCGGCGAGCCTGGTGCGCTGTGCAAATACGGTAACCCCAACGTGTTGACCATCGACATCGGTACATCGCAGCTGGCGCAGGCGACCAGTGCGCACACTACGCTGGTGGAAATTGAGAAGTACAACGGAACAGTGGAGCAGGTGACGGCGTTTAACGGCCCCGTGGAGATGGTGGCGCAGTGCGAATATGTTCCCGCGTCGCAGGTGAAATCATGACCACGCTGACAGCACAACAGATTGCCTGTGTTTACGCCTGGCTAGCGCAGTTGTTCTCCCGTGAGCTGGACGATGAACAACTGACGCAAATCGCCAGTGCGCAGATGGCTGAATGGTTTTCGTTGCTGAAAAGCGAACCGCCGCTGGCTGCGGCGGTGAATGAGCTGGAAAACTGTATTGCCACGCTGACAGTACGTGACGATGCCCGTCTGGAACTGGCCGCTGACTTTTGCGGCCTGTTTCTGATGACCGACAAACAAGCGGCGCTGCCGTATGCATCGGCCTACAAACAGGACGAGCAAGAGATTAAACGCTTGTTAGTTGAGGCAGGGATGGAAACCAGCGGCAATTTCAACGAACCGGCAGATCATCTGGCGATCTATCTCGAATTGCTCAGCCATCTGCATTTTTCGCTGGGAGAGGGGACCGTTCCTGCGCGAAGAATCGACAGTTTGCGGCAAAAAACACTGACGGCGCTGTGGCAATGGTTACCAGAGTTTGTTGCGCGTTGTCGTCAGTATGACAGCTTTGGTTTTTACGCGGCACTAAGCCAGTTATTGCTGGTGTTAGTGGAGTGCGACCACCAAAACAGATAACGTCGTTTGTGCGCCTGAAAAGACGCGTTTAGCGTCGCATCAGGCATTATGGCGCAGTTGCCGGATGCGGCGTGAACGTCTTATCCGGCCCACAGGAACTGTAATCTTTGTAGACCGGTTAAGATGCGTCATCGCATCCGGCAAACACACATCACGGATGAGCTACAAACCGGGAAAGCCGCTGGCGCAGCAGGCGGTTTTCCTGCTTCAGGTGCGCAATATCATCCATTAACGTCAGCGCCACCGCGATCCCCGGCCAGTCCAGAGCCAGTTCATGACGCAGGCGTACCGCGCGTTGCACCACAATGGCGGCATGGTCGTCAAATACCCAGGTTGTTTCCTGGATCTCACGCGGTTCAACCACCCCCAAACCGACAATTTCATTCAACTCCTCTTCAGAGATGCCGGTATGCAGGCAAAATTCGGTAATAGTAAAAGTCACCGTAACATTAGCCATTATGCTTTCCCCCAATCTTTACGTGGATCAAAAGACGACTGGGCGTCTGCCAGTTGCTGCCACAGCGCGGCAGTGTTTTCATCCGGTTTCGGCGGCATCACGATTTTCAGTACCGCATACAGATCGCCGGTCTGTTTTTTGCTCACCAGACCTTTGCCTTTAACGCGCAATCGTTGCCCGGCCTGGCTGCCTGGCGGGATAGTCAGCAAAATGCTTTCTTTCAGTGTTGGAACGGTGACTTTAGCACCCAGCGCCGCTTCCCACGGGCTAACCGGCACCACAATTTCCAGATCCTGGCCGACAATATCAAACAGCGGATGTGGCGCAATATGAATCACCAGCCACAAATCGCCATTTGGACCGCCGTTTTCGCCCGGCGTCCCCTGGCCTTTCAGACGGATGCGTTGACCATTGCCGACGCCCGCCGGGATCTTCACATTCAGCGTTTTCGGAATTTCCTGTTCGATCATGCCAAAGGCGTTATAAACCGGCAGGTTATAGCTGATGGTACGCTTATGCTCAGTAAGCGTTTCTTCGAGGAATACCGCCACTTCGATTTCAATATCGTGGCCGCGTGTGGCGGGGCGTTGACGGCTCTGGCGGGCATGCTGACCGAAAATTGACGAGAAGATATCGTCAAAATCTTCGGCGTTAAAACTCTGACCGTCGCCATGGTGGAACTGACGGTTAAATTGCGGATCGTTGCGATGTTGCCACATCTGATCATACTCAGCGCGACGTTGTTCATCACTTAACACTTCCCAGGCTTCAGCGACCTCTTTGAAGCGGGCTTCGGCATCCGGTTCTTTGCTGACATCAGGATGGTATTTGCGGGCAAGTCGACGATAGGCGGTCTTGATTGTCTTGAGATCGTCCGTCGGTTTCACGCCCATGATGGCGTAATAATCCTTTAATTCCATAGCGTTATCTCGCGTAAATCAACACAAATTGAAGGAACCCCTGTAAGGTAACTCCTATAAGTGTAGGGTAATCCTCAAAATTTCATATGCCAACACAGAATATGTTATTGAAATCATCGCGGAGAGGAGGTCGCCATCAAGATGGGTTGCTGAACATATTTTAAACAGGTGAAAAAGGGTGAGCGATTTTTGATAGTTGAACCAGGCACTTTAAGTTTAACTAGGGCGTCATTATTTATTAAATTTTATAGACGCTATATATGGGTAGTAATATACATGGAATTAGTTGCACTGCAAATAATTATTTGAAACAGGCCTGGAACGATATAAAAAATGAGTACGAAAAAAATCAAACATATTCAATCACGCTTTTTGAAAACACACTGGTGTGTTTTATGCGGTTATACAATGAACTCAGACGTAAAGTAAATGAAGAGGATACTCCATGTCTGGAATGTGAATCACTAGAAAAAGAATTTGAGGAAATGCAGAATGATAATGATCTATCATTATTTATGAGAACATTGCGTACTAATGATACACAAATTTATTCAGGGGTTTCAGGAGGTATTACATATACTATACAATATGTTCGAGATATTGATATTGTTAGAGTGTCCTTGCCGGGCAGAGCTTCAGAGTCTATCACAGATTTTAAAGGTTATTATTGGTATGGCTTTATGGAATATATTGAAAACATTAATGCGTGTGATGATGTTTTTTCTGAGTATTGTTTTGATGATGAAAATATAAGTGTCCAGCCAGAGCGGATAAATACGCCGGGAATATCTGATTTGGATTCTGACATTGATTTGTCTGGTATATCTTTTATTCAGCGTGAAACTAACCAGGCATTAGGATTAAAATATGTTCCTGTAGATGGCGATGGATATTGTCTGTTAAGAGCTATACTGGTTTTAAAACAACATGATTATTCATGGGCGCTGGTCAGTTATAAGATGCAAAAGGAAGTTTACAACGAATTCATTAAAATGGTTGATAAAAAAACGATCGAGGCTCTTGTTGATACGGCATTCTATAATCTCAGGGAAGATGTAAAGACGTTATTTGGCGTTGATCTACAATCTGACAACCAAATTCAGGGGCAGAGTAGTCTTATGTCATGGAGCTTTCTGTTTTTTAAAAAACAATTCATTGATAGTTGCTTGAATAACGAAAAATGTATCCTGCATTTACCCGAGTTTATATTTAATGATAACAAGAACTTGCTTGCTTTAGATACCGACACGTCGGATAGGATTAAAGCGGTGAAGAATTTTCTTGCTGTTCTTTCAGATAGCATTTGCTCATTATTTATTGTTAATAGTAATGTGGCATCAATCTCCTTGGGGAATGAATCCTTTTCAACAGATGAAGATCTTGAGTATGGTTATTTAATGAACACTGGCAATCATTATGACGTTTACCTCCCTCCTGAACTTTTTGCTCAGGCTTACAAGTTAAACAATAAGGAAATGAATGCGCAACTCGACTATTTAAATCGTTATGCAATTTAATGGCAAAGGCATATGCTAAAAACCATTGTTATTAGTCTCACACTTTTTTATTGGTAAATATTGTCTCTGTATTGGTAACGCCGCAGATATTCTGTTTAGCCACAGGTGCAATTATCAGCGGCGTACGCGAGGCAGGGGCTAATCAGGCATAGTTTGCGTCAAACCTTGCCTGTTTTTGAAGATGTATATAGAAAAACAGGCGTTCAACAAGCCATTTTGCGAACCTGTTCCCGGAAAAATGTCATATTTCTGTCACACTCTTTAGTGATTGATAACAAAAGAGGTGCCAGGAATGAACAAAACGCTAATCGCCGCAGCTGTGGCAGGGATAGTTTTACTCGCTTCAAACGCTCAGGCACAAACCGTACCGGAAGGCTATCAGCTACAGCAAGTGCTCATGATGAGCCGCCATAACTTACGTGCGCCGCTGGCGAACAATGGCAGTGTGCTGGAGCAGTCGACGCCGAATAAATGGCCAGAATGGGACGTCCCCGGTGGGCAACTCACCACCAAAGGTGGCGTGCTCGAAGTGTATATGGGCCATTACATGCGTGAATGGCTGGCAGAGCAGGGGATGGTGAAATCGGGGGAATGCCCGCCGCCGTACACCGTTTATGCCTATGCCAATAGTCTGCAACGTACCGTTGCGACCGCACAGTTCTTTATTACCGGCGCATTCCCGGGGTGTGATATTCCTGTGCATCACCAGGAAAAAATGGGCACTATGGACCCAACCTTTAACCCGGTGATCACCGATGATTCCGCCGCATTCAGTGAACAGGCGGTGGCGGCAATGGAGAAAGAGCTCAGCAAACTCCAGCTTACCGACAGCTACCAGCTACTGGAAAAAATCGTTAACTATAAAGATTCCCCTGCCTGTAAAGAGAAACAACAGTGTTCGCTGGTGGATGGCAAAAATACCTTTAGCGCGAAGTATCAACAAGAACCAGGTGTTTCCGGGCCGCTGAAAGTCGGCAACTCGCTGGTAGATGCGTTTACTTTGCAATACTACGAAGGTTTTCCGATGGATCAGGTGGCCTGGGGAGAAATCAAATCTGACCAGCAGTGGAAGGTGTTGTCGAAGCTTAAAAACGGCTACCAGGACAGCCTGTTTACCTCACCGGAAGTGGCGCGCAATGTTGCGAAACCGCTGGTCAGTTATATCGACAAAGCTCTGGTCACCGATCGCACCAGCGCACCGAAAATTACAGTGTTGGTTGGGCACGACTCCAACATTGCCTCTCTGTTAACGGCGCTGGATTTCAAACCGTATCAGTTGCATGACCAGAACGAACGCACGCCGATTGGCGGCAAAATCGTTTTCCAGCGTTGGCATGACAGCAAAGCCAATCGCGATTTGATGAAAATTGAATATGTGTATCAGAGTGCGGAACAGTTACGTAATGCCGATGCGTTAACCCTGCAGGCACCTGCTCAGCGTGTGACGCTGGAATTAAGCGGTTGCCCGATAGATGCCAACGGTTTCTGCCCGATGGATAAATTTGATAGCGTGTTGAATGAAGCGGTGAAATAACAGAAAACTCCCCCGCGAGAAGCGGGGGAGTATGAGATTGATGACAAACGTGAGATTGCCTGATGCGCTACGCTTATCAGGCCTACCCGAGAATTGCACTATATCGAATTTGCACGATCATGTAGGCCGGATAAGGCGTTCACGCCGCATCCGGCATGAACAAAGCGCACTTTGTCAACAATTTGAAAGCCCCCCCGCGTGAAGCGGGGGAGCCGCTGGTTAAACGTTTTTACGTTCGATGGTCTGTTCGCCCCAAAAAAGCGAATCTTTATCGGTCTTAGCAAAGGCTTTGACTAACACTTCATCGCTACCTTCTTCCCAAATCTTTTCCGCCATTTTTTCGTCGTACCCGGCGACTTCGAAAATGGCCTCGGCTATTTCCGGCGACGTATTGCGCAGAGATGCCCATTCACCGACGTGATGAGCTTTCGCTTCTTGAGTTGGCATGCGTATCCTCCTGTTGAAGATTAGCCGTTAAGTTTAACTGCCAGACCTGCGACATATTCCCCTTGATAACGAGCAATAGACAGTTCTTCCTGGCTTGGCTGGCGTGAGCCGTCACCGCCTGCGATGGTTGTTGCGCCGTACGGCGTACCGCCGCGAACCTGTGAAACGTCAAATAATTCCTGCGCTGCGTAGCCAATGGGGACAATTACCATGCCGTGATGCGCAAGGGTCGTCCAGGTTGAAGTAATAGTTTGTTCCTGACCGCCGCCAGTACCGGTGGAACTAAAGACGCTCGCCAGTTTTCCGTATAGTGCGCCGGAAGCCCACAGGCCGCCCGTCTGGTCGAGGAAGGTACGCATTTGACCGGACATGTTGCCAAAGCGGGTAGGTGTACCAAAAATAATGGCGTCGTAATCGGCCAGTTCTTGCGGGGTTGCAACCGGTGCAGTTTGCGTTTTACCGCCTGCTTTTTCAAATAATTGCGGCGGCATGGTTTCCGGTACACGCTTAACGACAACTTCTGCGCCATCCACTTTGCTTGCACCCTCAGCGACTGCGCGTGCCATCGTTTCAATATGTCCGTACATGGAATAATAAAGCACCAGAACTTTAGCCATTTCTAACCACTCCTCGTGTTATCTCTATTCCGTAGCGATTCGCTACCACTTATTTAAAGATAAGACGTCCTTTTCAGAGTGCAAATTTCACAACCACTTATTTGATTTATAACAACTTTCACAAGCACGTAATTTTGTCGCAAAATGACACATTTTTATCTCATCGCGTTTTTTTAATCATAAGAGCGGCTTATGGATAATTATTGGAGATGATATCTATTCTCGCTAAGAAGCTGTTGCAGGATATTACCAAACGCGGGTCTGCCCGCGTCAGTTCACTAAGCTTAGTCCCACGTAGCGAAAATATGGCAGCCGCCATACGCCGCGTTAATTCTATGCAATATGATGTCTATACCCAGACGGAGGTCAGTAATGGCAAACCATCGAGGCGGTTCCGGCAATTTTGCAGAAGACCGCGAAAGAGCATCAGAAGCAGGTAAAAAAGGTGGACAGCACAGCGGGGGTAATTTCAAGAATGACCCGCAGCGCGCATCTGAAGCAGGTAAAAAAGGTGGCAAGAGCAGTCACGGCAAAAGCGACAACTAGCCGGGCTAATCAATGACGAATGCATTTTTGTCTGTAGCTCGTCAAAAAGCCATCACCGCCGGTTACCCGGTGGTTGATACTGATGACAAATGTAAGCTTGCCTGATGCGCGATGCTTATCAGGCCTACCAGAAGATTGCAATATATTGAATTTGCACTGTTTTGTAGGCCGGATAAGGCGTTTACGCCGCATCCGGCATGAACAATGCGTACGTTGTCAACAATCTGCACCGCCGGGTAATCCCGGCGGTTTTCTGTTTATGGCTCCTGATGAACAACTTCTGGCGGTGGAACGTCAACCAACTTTCTGCTTAACAACGCATTGAGTAAAATCGCGCCAAAGGTTGCTGTACCAATCCCTCCCAACGTAAAACCGCCCAGCGTGAGAGCAAAATCACCCGCGCCCAGCACTAAGGTTACTGCGACCATAATCAAATTACCGTTCTGGCTTAAATCGACACGGTTTTGTACCCAGATCCTTGCGCCTGCGACGGCAATCAGCCCGAACACAACAATTGATGCACCACCAATCACCGCGGCCGGAATGGTATGAATCAGCGCGCCAAATTTCGGTGAAAAGCCCAACAGCATGGCGATGACGGCAGCAGCGACAAACACCAGCGTCGAGTAGACTTTTGTCACGGCCATTACACCGATATTCTCGGCGTAGGTGGTTACGCCGCTGCCACCGACAGAACCAGAAAGCATCGTCGCCAGCCCATCACCGACGAATGCCCGTCCCATATATGGATCCATATTGCGTCCGGTCATCCCGGCGACCGCCTTGAGATGGCCTAAGTTTTCCGCCACCAGAATCACCGCCACGGGCGCAATCAGCATCATTGCCTGACCATTAAAAGCAGGAGTGGAAAAATGTGGCAAACCGAACCAGGCAGCATGGCTGACGAGAGTAAAATCGACGGCTTTTCCCAGCCCTAAAACGTTGGTCATCACGCCATACAGCAGACAGGCGACAATTAATCCTACGAGAATCAATAATCGCTGGATCATGCCACGGGTAAACACCGCCACCAGCCCAATACACAGCACCGTCATTACCGCCATCCAGCTATCAAAGGCCGAAGCCGATACACTTTTCACTGCGATAGGCGCTAAGTTCAGGCCAATCGCCATCACCACCGCACCCGTCACCACCGGCGGCATTAGCCGTTCAATCCAGCGTGTACCGATTTTCATCACCACCAGGCCAATGACGGTATAAACCAGCCCACAGGCGATAATCCCGCCCAGCGCAATGCTGATATTCGGGTTAATGCCCTGACCGTTAAAGCCCGTCGCGGCAATCACCACGCCGACAAAAGCCGCGCTGGAACCGAGATAACTGGGGACGCGCCCGCCGGTAATAAAGAAAAACAGTAATGTGCCGATCCCCGACATTAAAATGGAAAGATTGGGATCCAGCCCCATCAGAATCGGCATTAACACCGTCGCGCCAAACATCGCCACCGCGTGTTGAACGCCCATTATTGCCGTCTGAGCAAACGGCAATCGTTCATCCGGCGCGACCACGCCGCTCTCTGTAGAGGTCGATTTTAACTGCCAGTGAGGAAGACCGAACATTGCCATCAGCTGTCTCCTTAAGGAGGTTAACAAGCAGGGCGCATCAGCGCGTGATAACTGCGATCGAACCACACCAGCCCGTAGGGTGTGGCGTGACGATGAATCGCTTCGATGGCGCAAAACAAAATGTCGTGGGTGCCGACGCTCACCACCTGGCTGATACGGCAGTCAAACGAAACCAGCGCCTCTTCCAGTTGCGGGCATCCGGTCACACCAGTCTGCCAGCGGGCGGCGGCAAAGCGGTGTTCCATGGGCGTTTTGCCGCCAAAAAGGTTTGAAAGCGGCTCCTGCCCGGCGCTAAGTGTATTTACACACAGCGTTCGATTTTCATTGAATACCGGCCAGACGGACGCCCCACGATTCAGGCACACCAGTAATGTGGGCGGCGTGTCGGTCACGCTGCAGACGGCGCTGGCGGTGAACCCGGCGCGCCCGGCTGGACCGTCCGTGGTGATGATATTGACCGCCGCGCCCATGCAGGACATCGCATCGCGAAAAGTTTGTTGATCGACAATGTTCATAGTTTGCTCCTTACAACAGCCCGCAGGCTTCTTCAAAGGACAGACGTGGCAGGCGCGCAAAAAGTTTGCTGCTATCGCCATAGCCGATATTAATCAGCAGATTGCTCTTCAGCGTGCTGCCCGCAAAAAAGGCGTCGTCAACGTGTTGACGGTCAAAACCCGACATCGGGCCGGTATCCAGTCCCAGCGCACGGCAAGCGATGATAAGATAGGCCGCCTGCATGGAACTGTTGCGAAACGCTGTTTCTTCGGCAAGTTGTGGGCTGGAGGTAAACCAACTGCGGGCATCGCCGTGAGGAAACAGTTGCGGTAACCGTTCATAAAATTCACTGTCCCATGCGACGATAGCGGTGACGGGCGCGGTCAGGGTTTTTTGCAGATTGCCGCTGGAAAGCGCCGGGCGCAGACGTTCTTTTCCCTCTGCAGTGCGGATAAACACGATACGTGCCGGAGAACAGTTAGCTGATGTCGGCCCCCATTTCATCAGGGCATAAAGCTCCCGTAACGTCTCATCGCTGACGGGTGTCTCCCGCCAGCCATTGTGAGTGCGGGCATCGGTGAACAGGGTGCTAAGCGCACCTGGGCTAACGGCTTCGTTCATAGCAATTCCTTACAGGGCGGCTTCACGGTGATGTAACAGGCTGGCAAGCCCGTTGAGTAACAGAGCATTAAACGTTTCGGGATCGGTCACGTTGCAGGCGTGTCCGCCATAGCGCATCACCATTTTCTGGCTATCGGGCAGGGCGGCATGAAGTTCACTGGAACATGCTGATGGCACCAGCAGATCATCACTGGCGCAGATGATTTGCACCGGGCAGCGGATGCGATCCGCATGGTGACTAAAGTCAGCGCGTTTGAGGGCGTTAAGTCGACGCAGTAAATTATTTTTGCCCTGAAAATGCGCCAGTGCCAGCGCGTCTTCTGCCTCAAGGCGAGGTGCGCGGGCCGCCATCCAGTCGGCGGGATAGAGGAACAACGGCTGCGCTTCCACCCATGCCTGCGCGCCACCGCTATACAGTAATCGTTCGCGAACCTGAAAACAGCGGCGCGTATGGGCGTTTATTCGTAGCCAGCCGTTAACGCTGACCAGCACAGTTACCGACGCGGGATAATCCAGCGCCAGCTGCATTCCCACCAGCGCACCGAGCGCATGGCCGACCACCGCGTAATGCTCAATCCCTGCGGCTACCAGCACCTGATGCAGTTCCGCTCCCATCTGGGCGATACTGTAATCTTCTGCCAGTGTGTCGGGATTATTGCCGGTGCCGCGCTGGTCGTAACAGACTACCTGATACTCCTGCTCCAGCACCGCCAGTTGCGGTAACCAGTAACTGCCGCTACCGCCAAGACCCGAAATCAACACCACTACGGGTGCATCAGCATAAGGGGGAGGTGAGAGTGAAAGTTTCATCGCGGCCTCACTTGGCGATATGCGCAATTGTGGCGATTTCCACCAGCGCGTCAGGTTTTACCAGTCCGCACTGAATGCAGAATCGCGCCGGTTTATCACCCGGAAAAAACTCGGCGTAGATTTCGTTAATCGCGGCGTAATTTTTCCAGTCGGTAATAAAGATGCTGTTGAAGGTCACATCCGCCATCGTGCCACCCGCCGTCTCGATCACCTTGCGGATGGTTTCCAGAACGTGGCGGGTTTGCGCCTTTGGGTCATCGGCAAACAGCACGTTATTATGTTGATCAAAAGCCAGCGTACCGGAGACATACACCACTCCATCAGCCAGCGTGCCGGGAACGAAGGGGGCCAGCGGTGCGCTGCTGCCAGCGGGAATAATTACGGATTTTGGCATCGTTAAACTCCTTAAGCGATACGAGCAAAGGACGTGGGAGAAAGCGCGTCGCAGAACGTTTCGACGTCGCTGACCCAGCCAAAAAAGGTTTCGATATTGAACAACGCAGCTTTCTGCGCAAATTCCGGCCCCGCCTGGTGAGTTGCGTCTTCCAGCACCACGCCGAAATACTCCAGAAAAAAGCCGTCGCGTAGCGTCGATTCGACGCAGACGTTGGTAGCGATGCCGGTGAAAACCAGATGGCGTATTCCGCGGCTGCGCAAAATGCTGTCCAGCGGCGTATTGAAGAAACCGCTGTAGCGCGGCTTCGGCAGCACAATATCGCCAGGCTGCGGCACCAGTTCATCCACCAGTTGATAATCCCAGGAGCCTTTCGCCAGCAATTTCCCCTGCAGCTGCGGCTGTTTACGCATGGTTTTCAGGGCGTTCGATTTATGAAAATTCGGTGAGCCAGGGCCGCCAGCCTCGACATACTGTTCATCCCAGCCATTTTGAAACCAGATGATCAACATCCCTGCCGCTCGCGCTGCAGTCACGGCGGTTTGAATGTTGGCAATGACCGGGCGAGTGGTTGAGACATCAAACCCGGCGAGATCTAAGTAGCCGCCTGGCGTGGCATAGGCGTTTTGCATATCCACCACGATCAGCGCACTTTGCTGCGGATCGAAGGTAATGGCTTCCGGTCGAGCGGTTAATGTCGTCATCATGCCACCTCCTGAGTCAGCACAGGGAGATGGGCGCGGCACTGCATCAGTGGTTGAATGCGCTCGCCGAAGGTTTCGATTCCCGACAGAAAATCGTCGAAGGTTAACAGCACGCCTTCGGCACCAGGCACGCTTGCGACTTCATCTAACATGCGCGCGACACTGGCGTAAGAACCGACTAACGTCCCCATATTGATGTTTACCGCCGAAGTGGGATCGGCCATCTGACGGACGTTGGTGTCAGTACCTGAGCGGGTATCTTTCTGACTTTGTTCGGTTAGCCAGCTTAACGCCTCTTCATCCGCGCCCGCTTTGTAGTGTTCCCATTTGGCGCGAGCGGCATCGTCGGTTTCATCGGCAATCACCATAAACAATACATAAGAGCCAACGTCGCGCCCGGTTTGCTCTGCGGCCTGTTTCATCCGCGCAGCGGTCGGGGCGAAAGCCGTGGGTGTATTTACGCCTTTGCCGAAACAGAAGTTGAAATCGGCATACTGGGCGGAGAACGCCATGCCAGCGTCGCTTTGCCCGGCGCAGATCACTTTCATAGGGACACTCGGTTGCGGACTGACGCGACAATCATTCATGGTGAAAAAATCGCCTTTAAAATCGCTTTTTCCCGTGCCCCACAGGTCGCGCAGCACCTGAACATACTCGGTGAGATAGTCGTAACGACGGGAGAAATAGTCATCGCCAGGCCAGATACCCATCTGCTCATACTCGGGCTTTTGCCAGCCAGTCACGAGGTTGACGCCAAAACGCCCGCCAGAGATTGAGTCGATGGTTGCGGCCATACGGGCGACGATTGCTGGAGGTAACGTTAAGGTGGCGGCGGTGGCGTAAATCTGAATGCGCGAGGTCACGGCCGCCAGCCCCGCCATCAAGGTGAACGACTCAAGGTTGTGATCCCAGAACTCAGTTTTGCCGCCAAAGCCACGCAGTTTGATCATCGACAGGGCGAAATCGAAATGGTAGTGCTCCGCTTTTTGCACGATGGCTTTATTCAGTTCAAAGGTCGGCATGTACTGCGGCGCGTGGGTCGAAATGAGCCAGCCGTTGTTGCCAATAGGTACGAATACGCCAATTTTCATCATCAACCTCTCTTCGTCTCGTAAAGTGAAAGTCAGACGGGGCACTGCGTCCTGCATATCCTTTTCAGCCGCGTAATGGCTTGTTTGCAAAGTGGATGCCAGTTTTTAAAAAAGTGAATGTTATTAATGTGTTAATGTTAAGTTATCTAAAATATCTGGTAAAAAGCGGACTAAACGGTCAAAACAGTTGCACATAAAACATGCATCCGTGCGCGATGAGAGTGCAGAAGGTCGAGGCCGGGCGGGGGTTTTGCTATCCTGTTGCCAATCTACAAGAGGGGAGAGCGCATGACGCAAGGCGCAGTGAAAACAACGGGTAAACGTTCGCGCGTAGTAAGCGCGAAGAAAAAAGCGATTCTTAGCGCAGCACTGGACACTTTTTCACAATTCGGTTTTCACGGCACAAGGCTGGAGCAGATCGCAGAGTTGGCGGGTGTTTCAAAAACCAATCTGCTGTATTACTTTCCGTCAAAAGAGGCGCTGTATATTGCCGTGCTGCGGCAGATTCTCGATATCTGGCTGGCACCGTTAAAAGCGTTTCGAGAAGATTTCGCCCCGCTGGCGGCGATCAAAGAGTACATCCGTCTGAAGCTGGAAGTCTCACGCGATTATCCGCAGGCTTCGCGCCTGTTCTGTATGGAGATGCTGGCAGGCGCGCCGCTGTTAATGGATGAACTGACGGGCGATTTGAAGGCATTAATTGATGAGAAATCGGCGCTGATTGCCGGTTGGGTCAAAAGCGGCAAACTCGCGCCGATTGATCCGCAGCATTTGATTTTTATGATTTGGGCTTCCACTCAACATTACGCCGATTTCGCCCCTCAGGTGGAGGCGGTGACAGGCGCGACGTTGCGCGATGAGGTATTTTTCAATCAAACGGTTGAAAACGTGCAGCGGATTATTATTGAGGGGATTCGACCACGTTAAAGATGCCGGAGGAGGTTGTAACATCCTCCGGCTACCTGTTTAACCTATAGTCATTAAGCTGGCGTTACCGCCAGCGGCAGCGGTATTCACACTCAGCGAACGCTCGATATACAGCCGTTCCAGAAGGATATTGCTTTCGCCACGGGCAAAACCCTGCACCGAAACAATTGCGCCATCCCGCGCAGCAACGGCTTCACACAATGCGCGAAGCTGATCCGAATCACCGTGGAAGATCACCGCATCAAACGGTTGAGCGGTTATATTTTCCGCTTTCGCCAGTTGAATACGTTCGCTGACTGCCGATGGCAATGCCTTCACTAACTGACGATGCAGCGCGTCATCCGGCCACAGTACCTGGCTGCCCACCGCCAGCACGGCGGCGAGCTGAGTCAGCGCATCCTGCTCATCATCGGCAATACACAACACGCGCTCACGCGGCAGCAGCGTCCAGGTGTTGCGTTCACCCGTCGGCCCCGGCAGCAATCGTTGTGTTCCTGCCTGCGCCAGCTCGCCATATTGCGTACATAACGCCTGCAATTCTGGACGATTTGCTGCCCATTCCCGCAGTGCATTTAGCGGCTGAGTCAATGCGGCTTTCAACTGCGCATCGACCGGATACTCTGCATCCTGACGCGCGAGCGTTACTGCCAGCGCACTTTCCGGGCGATTCGCCAGCAGACGGTAGAGATAGAGCGGACCGCCTGCTTTCGGCCCGGTACCGGACAACCCTTCGCCGCCGAACGGCTGCACACCAACCACTGCGCCCACCATATTACGGTTAACATACAGGTTACCAACATGGGCCGAGCCAGTGACCTGGGCGATAGTTTCATCAATACGCGTATGGACGCCAAGCGTCAGACCATAACCGGAAGCGTTAATCTGCTCGATCAGCTCTGGTAGCTGGTTACGGTTGTAACGCACCACATGCAGCACCGGACCAAAGACCTCTTTTTGCAATTCGGCAAAGTCATCCAGTTCGATCAGCGTCGGGGCGACAAAGGTGCCGCTTTGCCATTCACGGGCATCTTCACTGTTTTCCCGCACCGCCTGGAACACCGGACGGCCTTTGCTACGCATGGTCTGAATATGGCGCTCAATATTGACTTTCGCTTCGCTATCAATCACCGGACCGATATCGGTGGTCAGGCGACCCGGATTACCCATCCGGCATTCGGCCATTGCGCCGCGCAGCATTTTCAACGTGTGGTCGGCAATCTCATCTTGCAGGCACAGCACGCGCAGCGCCGAACAACGCTGACCCGCACTGTCGAACGCCGAGGCCAGCACATCTATTACTACTTGTTCGGTCAGTGCTGAAGAATCGACAATCATCGCGTTCATGCCGCCGGTTTCAGCGATGAGCGGAATAGGGCGACCCTGAGCGTCCAGGCGGCTGGCGATATTGCGCTGCAGTAACGTAGCGACTTCGGTTGAACCGGTAAACATCACCCCGCGTACGCGATCATCACCCGTCAGTTGCGCGCCCACGGTTTCCCCCTGACCTGGCAGCAACTGCACCACGCCTGGCGGTACACCCGCTTCCAGCAAAATGGCGATCCCTTGCGCGGCAATCAGCGGCGTTTGTTCTGCCGGTTTTGCCAGCACGCTGTTACCTGCCGCCAGTGCGGCAGCAATCTGCCCGGTGAAAATAGCCAGCGGGAAGTTCCACGGACTGATACACACCACAGGCCCTAATGGACGGTGGGTTTCGTTAGCGAAATCATCCCGCACCTGTCCGGCATAGTAGTGGAGAAAATCGACCGCTTCGCGCACTTCGGCAATGGCGTTACTGAAGGTTTTTCCGGCTTCACGCACCAGAATACCAATCAGTTGCTGCATCTGGCTTTCCATTAGCACGGCAGCGCGATGCAAAATCGCCGCGCGTTCAACCGGAGGAGTGGCAAACCAGATTGGCGCGTTATTAACCGCACTTTCCAGCGCCTGTTCTACCTCACGCGGCGTGGCTTCACGCACAAAGCCCACAATATCTTTCGGTTCCGCAGGGTTAATAACGGGCGACATCTCACCTGCCGCTACCGGTTGTTCCAGCATTGGCAAGGCCTGCCATTTTTGCAGTGCACTATTGAGCAGGGCAGAAGAGAGCGAGGCCAGACGGTGTTCGTTAGCGAGATCCAGCCCTGCCGAGTTGTCGCGCCCGTGACCGTAAAGATCGCGCGGCAGGGGAATTTTCGGATGCGGTAATCCAGTTTGCCCTTCCTGTTGCGCCAGTTTTTCTACAGCAGTGACCGGATCGGCGACCAGTTCATCCAGTGGCAAAGAGGTGTCGGCAATACGGTTAACAAACGAGGTGTTAGCACCGTTTTCCAGCAGGCGGCGCACCAGATACGCCAGCAGCGTTTCATGTGTGCCAACCGGGGCATAAATACGACACGGACGGTTAAGTTTGCCGTCGGCAACTTTCCCGGTGACCTGCTCATACAGTGGCTCGCCCATACCATGCAGGCACTGGAACTCGTACTGACCCGGATAGTAGTTTTGACCAGCCAGTTGATAAATCGCTGCCAGCGTATGGGCGTTGTGCGTTGCGAACTGCGGGTAGATTAGATTCGGCACCGCCAGCAGCTTTTTCGCACAGGCGAGATATGAAACGTCGGTATACACCTTGCGGGTATAAACCGGATAGCCTTCAAGGCCGTCCATCTGCGCACGCTTGATTTCACTATCCCAGTACGCGCCTTTCACCAGGCGAATCATCAGACGGCGACGGCTGCGGGTGGCGAGATCAATCAGGTAATCAATCACCAGTGGGCAGCGTTTTTGATAAGCCTGAATAACAAAACCGATACCGTTCCAGCCTGCCAGCTCAGGCTCGAAACAGAGTTTTTCCAGCAGATCGAGGGAGATCTCCAGACGATCGGCCTCTTCGGCGTCAATGTTGATACCAATATCGTACTGACGCGCCAGCAGGGTGAGTGATTTCAGACGTGGGTAAAGCTCTTCCATTACCCGGTCATACTGGGCGCGGCTGTAACGCGGATGCAGCGCCGACAGCTTGATTGAAATGCCCGGACCTTCATAGATGCCACGACCATTGGACGCTTTACCAATGGCGTGAATCGCCTGCTGATAGGAAACCATATACGCTTGTGCATCTGCGGCAGTCAGTGCAGCTTCGCCAAGCATATCGTAAGAGTAACGGAAACCTTTCTCTTCCAGCTTGCGGGCATTGGCTAACGCTTCCGCGATGGTTTCGCCAGTGACGAACTGCTCGCCCATCAGGCGCATCGCCATATCCACACCTTTGCGGATCAGCGGTTCACCGCTTTTACCGATAATGCGGTTCAGCGAGCGGGAGAGGCTGGCTTCGTTATGGGTGGAAACCAGTTTGCCAGTAAACAGCAGCCCCCAGGTGGCGGCATTAACAAACAAAGACGGGCTACGACCAATGTGTGATTGCCAGTTACCGTTGCTGATTTTGTCGCGAATTAACGCATCACGGGTGGCTTTGTCGGGAATACGCAACAACGCTTCCGCCAGACACATCAGCGCCACGCCTTCCTGCGATGACAACGAAAACTCCTGCAATAACCCCTGAACCATACCTGCGCGACCACTGGCGTTTTTTTGATTACGCAGTTTATCGGCCAGTTGATACGCCAGTTTGTGCGCCTGTTCAGCAACTGGCTGCGGCAGGCGGGCTTGTTCCAGCAGCATAGAAACCGCTTCGGTTTCCGGGCGGCGATAGGCCGCTGTGATCGCGGCGCGGGAAACCGACTGGGGCAAAATTTGCTCGGCAAAGTCGAGGAATGGTTGGTGTGGTTCCTCTGCCGGAGTCGGTGCTTCATCGCTCTCATTGGCAGCGCCAGAAAGCAGCGCAGGTAGCTCCGGCAGAGTATCGCTGTTTTCCAGTTGTTCGAGATAAGAAAAAATCGCCTGCTTAATTAACCAGTGTGGCGTGCGATCGATACGTGTCGCGGCAGACTTAATACGCTCACGCGTCGCGTCGTCCAGCTTAACCCCCATGGTGGTGGTTCCCATGCCATTACTCCTGTTGTTCTGAAAGGTGCAACTTAACGTTATCGTGAAATATCCATGATGTTGCAACTTTGTGCAACCATGTTAAATGTGACATGCGTAGCAAGCTTAAAAATGAATGAAATGTTAATAAAAGAAATCGATATGACAGGGATTAAAAAAATAACTCAGACTTTTTCTCTGCGGCAGTTAACATTTTTGAAAGGTGCAACCGCAAAAAATGTGAGAGAGTGCAACCTGATGAAAAATAGTGTCGCTGAGCACTAAAATTTAATGTAAATGGTGTGTTAAATCGATTGTGAATAACCAGCGCTTCCGGCAGGATACGGTCGCCCTGGTAAAACATAAACTCTGTTACCCCGTTCCGGTGGCAGATATAACGGCAAGTTTCGACATTGCCGATAATAATTTTTTGGAGACTTTAGATGGCTATTAGCACACCGATGTTGGTGACATTTTGTGTCTATATCTTTGGCATGATATTGATTGGGTTTATCGCCTGGCGATCAACGAAAAACTTTGACGACTATATTCTGGGCGGTCGTAGCCTTGGGCCATTCGTGACGGCATTATCGGCGGGTGCGTCGGATATGAGCGGCTGGCTGTTAATGGGGTTGCCGGGCGCGGTTTTTCTTTCCGGGATTTCCGAAAGTTGGATCGCCATTGGCCTGACATTAGGCGCGTGGATCAACTGGAAGCTGGTGGCGGGGCGGTTGCGTGTGCATACCGAATACAACAATAACGCCTTAACATTGCCGGATTATTTCACCGGGCGCTTTGAAGATAAAAGCCGCATTTTGCGCATTATCTCCGCGCTGGTGATTTTGCTGTTCTTCACCATTTATTGCGCTTCGGGCATTGTGGCAGGCGCGCGTCTGTTTGAAAGTACCTTTGGCATGAGCTACGAAACGGCTCTGTGGGCGGGAGCTGCGGCGACGATCCTTTACACCTTTATTGGCGGTTTCCTCGCGGTGAGCTGGACTGACACTGTACAGGCCAGCCTGATGATTTTTGCCCTGATCCTGACGCCGGTTATCGTCATTATCAGTGTCGGTGGCTTTGGTGACTCGCTGGAAGTGATCAAACAAAAGAGCATCGAAAACGTTGATATGCTCAAAGGGCTGAACTTTGTCGCCATTATCTCACTGATGGGTTGGGGGCTGGGTTACTTCGGGCAACCGCACATCCTGGCGCGTTTTATGGCGGCAGACTCTCACCACAGTATTGTCCATGCGCGTCGTATCAGTATGACCTGGATGATCCTCTGCCTGGCAGGGGCGGTAGCTGTCGGCTTCTTTGGTATTGCTTACTTTAATGAGCACCCGGCGGTAGCAGGTGCGGTAAACCAGAATGCTGAGCGCGTGTTTATCGAACTGGCGCAAATTCTGTTTAACCCGTGGATTGCCGGGATTCTGCTGTCGGCAATTCTGGCGGCGGTAATGTCAACCTTAAGTTGCCAGCTGCTGGTGTGCTCCAGTGCGATTACCGAAGATTTATACAAAGCGTTTCTGCGTAAACATGCCAGCCAGAAAGAGCTGGTGTGGGTAGGTCGTGTGATGGTGCTGGTGGTGGCGCTGGTGGCCATTGCGCTGGCGGCAAACCCGGAAAACCGTGTGCTGGGGCTAGTGAGCTATGCGTGGGCAGGCTTTGGCGCGGCGTTTGGTCCGGTGGTGCTGTTCTCGGTGATGTGGTCACGCATGACGCGCAACGGTGCGCTGGCGGGGATGATCATCGGGGCGCTGACGGTTATCGTCTGGAAACAGTTCGGCTGGCTGGGACTGTACGAAATTATTCCGGGCTTTATCTTCAGCAGTATTGGGATTGTAGTGTTTAGTTTGCTGGGTAAAGCGCCGTCAGCGGCGATGCAAAAACGCTTTGCCGAGGCCGATGCGCACTATCATTCGGCTCCGCCGTCACGGTTGCAGGAAAGCTAAGGGACTTAGCCTGCGGCGGTTTTGTTTGGCTTCAGCAGCGGGTTGCGCTCCCTTAATGTGCCTCGCCATATAAATTGAATGGTGCAGGGAGCGCGCAGGGGGCGGCCAATCGCCGCCGCCCCCTGCTGTCCCGGCCTTCGGGGAACGCTTCAGCGATTTTGACGCCACCAACACCCGAGCTGTTATTATGTTCCGGGCAAAAAGTTAGATTTGATAATCGCGGATGGACGAAATTGCTTGATACACCCGCTTATCAGTTTTACATGGAAGCTCTGATGCATTGAGTCTGGACAGTTTTGTCGGCTGGATACGGCGTTTACGCGGCATCCGGCAAGAACACATGGCTCGTTGTAAACAATCCCATCTTTGTACCTGGAATAATCGTTTATATCCCCTGGCATTACCTCTCTTTGTTTACATTTCAACATCATTTTATAAACATTCCGCTTGTATTTTTCTTTACCGTAATGATAATCGCTATCACTGCGATTTACTTTTCTTTGCATAGATTGACTCAGAAAAACGTTTAAGGGTGGGTGGCATGTTTGTTCCGTTTCTCATTATGTTGCGCGAAGGACTTGAAGCCGCGCTGATTGTCAGTTTGATTGCCAGCTATCTTAAGCGTACCCAGCGAGGCCGATGGATTGGTGTGATGTGGATTGGCGTGTTGCTTGCCGCTGCGTTGTGCCTGGGCTTGGGTATCTTCATTAACGAAACCACCGGCGAATTTCCGCAAAAAGAACAGGAACTGTTTGAAGGTATCGTGGCGGTGATCGCCGTGGTGATCCTTACCTGGATGGTTTTCTGGATGCGCAAAGTGTCGCGCAACGTCAAAGTGCAACTGGAACAGGCAGTCGATAGCGCATTGCAGCGTGGAAATCATCATGGCTGGGCGCTGGTGATGATGGTCTTTTTTGCCGTTGCAAGGGAAGGGCTGGAGTCGGTCTTTTTCCTGCTGGCGGCATTTCAACAAGATGTCGGGATCTGGCCGCCGCTGGGTGCAATGCTCGGTCTTGCTACTGCCGTGGTGCTAGGCTTCCTGCTCTACTGGGGCGGTATTCGCCTCAATCTTGGTGCATTTTTTAAATGGACCAGCCTGTTTATTCTCTTCGTCGCCGCAGGGCTGGCAGCTGGTGCCATTCGCGCATTTCATGAAGCCGGATTGTGGAACCACTTTCAGGAAATCGCCTTCGATATGAGTGCGGTGCTCTCAACTCACTCGCTGTTTGGCACGCTGATGGAAGGGATTTTTGGCTATCAGGAAGCGCCGAGCGTCAGCGAAGTCGCCGTCTGGTTTATTTATCTCATCCCGGCGCTGGTGGCATTTGCTCTGCCACCACGCGCAGGGGCGACAGCGTCTCGCTCCGCGTAACAAATACGACGCAAACTCTTGCTTAGTTACAACATACTTTAAAGGGATAGTCTCGTCATGACCATTAACTTCCGCCGTAACGCATTGCAGTTGAGCGTGGCTGCGCTGTTTTCTTCTGCTTTTATGGCTAACGCCGCTGATGTGCCGCAGGTCAAAGTGACCGTGACGGATAAGCAGTGCGAACCGATGACCATTACGGTTAACGCCGGGAAAACACAGTTCATTATTCAGAACCACAGCCAGAAGGCGCTGGAGTGGGAGATCCTCAAAGGCGTGATGGTGGTGGAAGAGCGGGAAAATATCGCCCCTGGCTTTAGCCAGAAAATGACGGCGAATTTACAGCCTGGCGAATACGATATGACCTGCGGTCTGCTGACTAACCCGAAAGGGAAGTTGATCGTCAAAGGTGAGGCAACGGCGGATGCGGCGCAAAGTGATGCGCTGTTAAGTCTTGGTGGTGCAATTACTGCATATAAAGCGTATGTCATGGCGGAAACCACGCAGCTGGTGACCGACACCAAAGCCTTTACCGACGCGATTAAAGCAGGCGATATCGAAAAAGCGAAAGCACTGTATGCACCGACGCGCCAGCACTATGAGCGTATTGAACCGATTGCTGAACTGTTCTCCGATCTGGATGGCAGCATTGACGCCCGTGAAGATGATTACGAGCAAAAAGCCGCCGACCCAAAATTCACTGGTTTCCACCGTCTGGAAAAAGCATTGTTTGGCGACAACACCACCAAAGGGATGGATCAGTACGCTGAGCAGCTTTATACCGATGTGGTCGATTTGCAAAAACGCATCAGTGAACTGGCTTTCCCACCTTCAAAAGTGGTCGGCGGCGCAGCCGGACTGATTGAGGAAGTGGCAGCCAGCAAAATTAGCGGTGAAGAAGATCGCTACAGCCACACCGATCTGTGGGATTTCCAGGCTAACGTTGAAGGCTCGCAGAAAATTGTCGATTTGCTGCGTCCACAACTGCAAAAAGCCAACCCGGAACTGCTGGCAAAAGTCGATGCCAACTTTAAAAAGGTCGATACCATTCTGGCGAAATACCGTACTAAAGACGGTTTTGAAACCTACGACAAATTGACCGATGCCGACCGGAATGCACTGAAAGGACCGATTACTGCGCTGGCGGAAGATCTGGCGCAACTTCGCGGTGTGCTGGGACTGGATTAAGCGTTATGCAGTATAAAGATGAAAACGGCGTGAATGAACCGTCACGCCGACGTTTACTGAAAGTGATAGGTGCACTGGCGCTGGCGGGAAGTTGTCCGGTCGCTCATGCACAAAAAACGCAAAGTGCGCCGGGTACGCTTTCACCGGATGCTCGCAATGAGAAACAGCCGTTTTATGGTGAGCATCAGGCAGGGATCCTGACGCCACAACAGGCCGCAATGATGCTGGTGGCGTTTGATGTGCTTGCCAGCGATAAAGCCGATCTTGAGCGGTTGTTTCGCTTGTTGACTCAGCGTTTTGCTTTTCTGACTCAGGGCGGAGCAGCACCAGAAACGCCAAATCCGCGCCTGCCACCACTCGATTCCGGCATTCTTGGCGGCTACATTGCGCCCGATAATCTCACCATCACGTTATCGGTGGGTCACTCATTGTTTGATGAGCGCTTTGGCCTTGCGCCACAGATGCCAAAAAAGCTGCAGAAGATGACGCGTTTCCCCAACGACTCGCTGGATGCGGCGTTATGTCATGGTGATGTGTTGCTACAGATTTGCGCCAACACCCAGGACACGGTTATCCATGCGCTGCGCGATATCATCAAACACACGCCGGATTTGCTCAGTGTGCGCTGGAAGCGGGAAGGGTTTATTTCCGATCACGCGGCGCGTAGTAAAGGCAAAGAGACGCCGATTAATTTGCTGGGTTTCAAAGACGGCACTGCCAATCCCGATAGCCAGAATGATAAGTTGATGCAAAAAGTGGTGTGGGTAACGGCAGATCAGCAGGAGCCTGCGTGGACAATCGGTGGCAGCTATCAGGCAGTACGCTTGATTCAGTTTCGAGTGGAATTTTGGGACAGAACGCCGCTGAAAGAACAGCAGACGATTTTTGGCCGTGATAAGCAAACCGGTGCGCCGCTGGGAATGCAGCATGAGCATGATGTGCCTGATTACGCCAGCGACCCGGAAGGGAAGGTGATCGCGCTGGACAGCCATATCCGGCTGGCGAATCCCCGCACGGCGGAGAGTGAGTCCAGCCTGATGCTGCGTCGTGGCTACAGTTATTCACTGGGCGTCACCAACTCCGGGCAACTGGATATGGGGTTGCTGTTTGTCTGCTACCAACACGATCTGGAAAAAGGCTTCCTGACAGTACAAAAAAGGCTCAATGGCGAAGCGCTGGAGGAATACGTTAAACCTATCGGCGGCGGTTATTTTTTTGCGCTGCCGGGGGTGAAGGACGCGAACGATTATTTCGGAAGCGCGTTATTGCGGGTTTAATGTTTTTAGGCGGATAAGGCATTTGTGCGCAGATGCCTGATGCGACGCTTGCGCGTCTTATCATGCCTACAATCAGTGCGGGTTTGGTAGGCTGGATAAGGCGTTCACGCCGCATCCGGCGATCGTGCACTGATGCCTGATGCAAATCCTGCTGAAAGCACACAGCTTTTTTCATCACTGTCATCACTCTGTCATCTTTCCAGTAGAAACTAATGTCACTGAAATGGTGTTTTATAGTTAAATATAAGTAAATATATTGTTGCAATAAATGCGAGATCTGTTGTACTTATTAAGTAGCAGCGGAAGTTCCCGGCAGTGATAGTCAGTCACTATGGAGATCGCGGATGGTAACGTCCTGTACTGGACATGTTTTAGATAATCAACGCGCCACCACTCGCGGAGTTTTCTCCTCCGGTAGTCATCTCGTCACTTTGCATTTTCAACCTCATCCTTTCTTTTCATGTGTTACCGACGCCGTAAACGGTGCGCGTAGCCGTTTTTCGGCATTTTATCCAAAAGCAAACTATGGCTTACAAGGAAGCCAACCCTCTGATGTTCGTGCGCATAATCGCGCTGCCAACGGCGCGTGTGATGAATACAAACAACTCAAGGTGCTCTCCATGGGAAGACAAAAAGCAGTGATCAAAGCTCGTCGCGAGGCAAAACGTGTGCTGAGACGGGATTCGCGCAGCCATAAGCAGCGTGAAGAAGAATCGGTCACCTCGCTTGTGCAGATGGGCGGCGTAGAAGCCATTGGTATGGCCCGCGACAGTCGCGATACTTCGCCCATCCTCGCGCGAAATGAAGCGCAATTGCACTATCTGAAGGCTATTGAGAGTAAGCAGCTGATATTCGCCACGGGCGAAGCCGGGTGCGGAAAAACCTGGATCAGCGCAGCAAAAGCGGCAGAGGCCCTGATACATAAGGATGTCGACAGGATTATCGTCACCCGTCCAGTTCTGCAAGCCGATGAAGATCTTGGCTTCTTACCTGGAGATATCGCAGAAAAGTTTGCTCCCTATTTTCGCCCGGTCTACGACGTGCTGGTCCGGCGCTTAGGGGCTTCCTTTATGCAGTACTGCCTGCGACCGGAAATAGGGAAGGTGGAAATTGCGCCGTTCGCCTATATGCGTGGACGTACCTTTGAAAATGCAGTCGTCATTCTTGACGAGGCGCAGAATGTGACTGCCGCGCAAATGAAAATGTTTTTAACCCGCCTCGGGGAGAACGTGACGGTTATCGTCAACGGTGATATCACGCAATGCGATTTGCCTCGCGGCGTGTGCTCCGGATTAAGTGACGCGCTGGAACGTTTCGAAGAAGATGAAATGGTTGGGATCGTCCGGTTCGGTAAAGAGGACTGCGTACGTTCGGCACTTTGCCAACGTACGCTGCATGCCTACAGTTAAGTGTGTTATCGGTGCAGAGCCCGGGCGAACCGGGCTTTGTTTTGGGTGTTTATGCCCGGACTAGCGCTTTTTCTGAAACAACCATTTTTATTTGCCCCTGGCTGGTGAAGTGTACGCTCATCCTGTGGCTTTTTTGTAGTTGCTGATAGAGCTCATCAGGTATTGCTAAGCTCTCTGCATATTCTTGCGGCGTATATTGGTAGGCTGCATGATGCTGCTGTTTTTGAAAACGCAGCTTATTGTACAGCGCCCAGACAATTAACACGACGGCATTCGCCACTGCCAGCAAAAAATAGAACTGAAGTCGGCTTCTGGCCTCGCTTTGCCAGTAATAACCCGTCAGCAGATCCATGGCGAATAAGAATATGAACAACGCAAATAATGTCCACAAGATGGTTGTGGCAACATAATCAACCAGTAAACGTACTGGTGATTGTCGGGTCGTAATAATTAAATTGTTCATATTAACCTCTCAGAATCCCGCGATCGGGACTTACCCAACGGGCGCGTTGCTTTTTAGGCATCAACATGACTCGTGTAAATGATACCAATGTCGTTGCCAGGCTCAGCATCCAGAAAATAACCGGGAACCAAATAATCCAGAAAAGCGATGAAGTCAGATTATGCTCATAGCGATTCTCGATCATCAGGCTGACAATAAATTGCAGTAAACATAACGTACACAATAATATTCCGGCAGTATGTGTCGCAGCGATATGTGTCAATTCAATATTTAACGGTACACCGGCAAGTTGGACTGCGTAAATAATGAAACCGACCAGGCAGGTGAAGGCCCATATTGTCGTCAGGCAGTATTCAAAAAACAGCGGCCACATTCGAAAGTTTTCTTTGCGCCACAACCTTGTCATATTTTTGAGGAATACTTCTGCACCGCCCTGAGCCCAGCGCAGGCGCTGTTTCCACAGCCCTTTTAACGTTTCAGGCATTAATATCCAGCACAGTGCCCGTGGCTCGTAAAAAATCGTCCACTGATTCAACTGCAGCTTCCAGCTAATATCAATATCTTCGGTGATCATATCGTCACTCCAGTAACCCACTTCTGCCAGGGCGCTGCGACGAAATGCGGCAATAACACCGGAAACGGTAAATACGTTTCCATAGATACGCTGGGTTCGCTTGATCAAACCAATAATTGAGGAATACTCGCCAACCTGAATTTTACCCACTAGGGTAGAACGTGTTCGAATACGAGGATTACCGGTTACGGCACCCACACGCGGGTTGTACAACATCGGTTCCACAATATATGCCGCCGCATCGCGGTCTAATAACGCATCGCCATCAATGCACACCAGATATTCACTTTTCGCCGCGGCAGCTCCGGTTTTAAGCGCAATGGCTTTCCCCTGGTTTTGCGCCAGATGAATGACCCGCAAATGGGGAATTTGTGCAGCCATGCGATCCAGGATGGCACGGGTTTTATCTGTTGAACCGTCATTTACGGCAATAACTTCAATGTTCTCATAACGCTGTGCTAAAGCGGCGTGTATGGTTTCCTCAACGTTTTTCTCCTCATTAAAACAGGGAATGATAATGGAGATAGACGGATTATCTTTCAACTGGGGAGCTGGTGCGTTTTCTCCCCACGGCCAGTGGCGTTCACGATAGACCCAGAAATAGACGCCGCCAACAATCCACATAATGGACATAAAAAACGGCCAGAAGAAAACGAACCTCATCATCAGTTCACCAGAGTGAAAGTACGCTACGCATAGGGGTATGCATAACACCAGACATAATATAAAAAACGATACGATGCGATTAATCATTTTTCGGATACCAGGCTGTTGAAAACTCAGGACGAATAAGGTCTATTTCAGGTTGGTTATGCAGAAAATTGTCGGGATAATAACCATAGTTTTTCACTCCATTCAGTTGTAATAGGCTCATCCAGTGAGCGAGTTGTTGCGAAGAAATAGCCTGATGCTGACCATTTTTCTGCCAGTTTTGTGCCTGTAATTCTAAAATAGATTTGTCTTTAGCCTGAGGGATGTTTTTAATTTGATTGGTCAATTGTATTAACCATTGGTCAGCCGATTTTTCTGCGACACCTTCCAGATAAGGCATAGCCATAATAGCGGTCCAGTCATAGCTTTTTAGGAAATCAGCATAATTCTGTGCAAACCAGGCTTCACTTTCAGGTTGTATTACCGGAAGTGCAAAAATATTTCGTGCAGTTTTAATATGTGGACCGCGAATGGCTTTTACGCGCGCACTAAGTTCTAAAGTGAAGTCAGTTAACGCACGACTTTTAAAGCGGGCCCACTGTTTAAATTGCTCCGGATTTTGTCGAATTTCGCTCAGACTCCCGCTAAAGCCTGCTTGCTGATAAGCCGTGATAGCCGGTGCACTGGCATCTTCATAATCTGAAAGCAAAGCATCATCGTGGAACAATATGCCATCAAAAGCAGCATGTCCGGCAAGATCTTCATATAACATGCCAACTTGTGCTCTGACTCTGTCATCGAAAGGAGAGAGACGGTGATATTGTTCAGGATGAATTTGTGCTTTTTTCTCCCCTGTTGGTAAGTATTTTACTCGCGTTAATGTGGGATCTAAATCCCAGCTTAATACCGGCATCCACGCATAGATGTTTACACCTGAGCGGGTACGTAATTGCCAGGCAACCCGACTAAAAATATCTGCTTTCATTGGTAGCAAACGATTTGGAAACCAGACCTCTTTGACCAGCCCATCACCATCGGGATCAGCAAATGCCTGCAAATACACGGTTGATATTTGCATATCTTTCACCCGCTGAATTAGCACATCAATATTGCGATCCATTTGCTGGAGGTTTTCGTCATAAACGTAATCAAGATCGATATGCATTATCCGTTGTGGTGATTTTTCCTGTACGGTAATAATTTGCTGGGCAAACTCTTTTAATGAGGGATTATTGGCGATTAATACCCGCGGAATGGAATCCAATTGCGACGCATTTGCCAAACCTGATTCAAGGGTGAAGAACATGTCATAACCGAGTTTTTTTAATTCCTCTATCGCTATGCCATTCGCTTCGCCATAAGGCCAAACAAAAACGTGTGGATTTACCTCAACCTTTGTACGCAGGTATTCCGTCATTTTTACAGCATCCAGACGAATTCTTTCCCGGTATTCTGCTGCGGTTTCATACCGTGCGTGGTCAGTAAAATATGCACGATTTACATATACAGGCAATAAGCTGCCGGTGGCATTAGCCTGAATACCGTAGTGAGAATTCCATGTATGAGAAGCGAGCTCAACGAGCCGGGAACGCGCAACTTCTCGCACTTGTTGCCACGTGGCAAAATATTCTCGATCGACCAACTCATCGCCAAATTTTACTTGTTTATCCGCTGGCGTATCGACCCAACTGCCGACGGGGGCCCATACAGCAGGCCACTGGAAGGCCTGAAGAATTGGGAAGACGCGGGTATAAAAACTCTGGTAGCCGTCATCAAAAGTCAGCACTACAGCTTTTTCCGGTAGCGGTTTTCCTCCTCGATGTGCTTCACGAATTTGAGCAATACTGACCGGTTGATAACCGTTCTCGCGCAGCCAGGCAAATTGTTCACGCAGTGCTGATGTCCGCACTGACATAAAACGCTGGTCGGCAGCTTCGTCTTCAACGTTATGCCATGAAATCGCTACAAAACCATTATGCGGCCACGGTTGCTCGGCGAGTAAAGATTCGCGATCCTGTGGCGGTATAAATGATGTTCTTGACTGGCTAATGCACGCGGTGAGCATAATTATACTCACCAGCATCAGGAGATATTTATTTCCATTACGTAACATATTTATCCTTAAAATCTGAATGTCATATCGAATTCAACGTATAAGTTGTGTTCTCTGTCACCGTCATAAGGTCGTTTTTCCCAGCGTAGCGTTGCGCCAGCATCAATCACGTCATTCCAACTAATGCGTTGCCCGTAGCCGAGTTGGGTGACGACATCCGTGCCATAATGTTTTTGCCAGGAGGCACCAACACCTGCGCTGAATATTTGCTCCCAGCTATTTTCATAGCTTCGCCATAACAAATGGCTTGCCTCAAATGCCGGAACAATATCGAACGTTTTTATAGGGTTGTAGTATGGGGTATCGTGTTCTGTATTTTGTTCGTAATACAGACTGGGTAGGAAATCGACAATCAAATATGGTGAAGACCAGATGCGTTCCTGACCCTCAAGTGAGACTTCATGACGCTGGTTACTGTCGGAAAAATCAGTGAAAGCCCAGGAGACACCGTACTTACGCCGCTCATTTTGATACCAGCGAACATAAGCCTGAGCACTGTTGCCTGTAACACCATTTTTCATTGCCCGTAATGGAACGCGGTGAGAGAGGCGTTCCAGTTGCGAACCAATACGCCAGTTATCATTAAAATCATACCAGCCAGACAGGCGCGCGCCGGGTTTATGCTCATGATTGAAAACGCGTTCAGCGTACTCTGCCTCGAGCCAGATATTACGTGACCGCCACTCAACACCCGCAAGCCAGTCGCGAACAATCCCTTTTCCTTCGCTAAATTGTCCATCGGCATAACCGAATCCAGCAAAACCGCGCCAGTTATCCTTCAGCGGTGGTGAATAAACGATGGTGGTTAAGTCGACATCATGTTTACCACTATCCGGGCCTTCGGCATCAATTCCTGTTGAGCCAGCGATACGAAGCTCTGCAAGATTATGTACATCAACCGCACGTTTTAATCGTACAACGCCGGGATCTTGCGGTTCACGTTCGACAACATCGTGCGTTAAGACAGCTGCCTGCTGCCATTCTTGTAACGTTAATGCTGTCCAGGCTTGTTCAACCTCCAGATTAATATTACGTGGCTCGATCACTTCTGCTTTTTTTAATTCATTTTCTGCTGCACGAGGCCAACCGCGGGCTTGTAACACACTCGCGTAATCAATGCGCAGTCCCTGATTTCCTGGTGCGTTATAAGCAAGCTCTCTGGCTGTCATTTCAGCCTGAGGAAGATCATTACTATATTTTGCTACGGTTGAGAGAAACGAATGCCCCTGTAACCAGGTATCATTCGGGATGCTCGTAGGCGTGCCCATTAACCGAAGGAAAGGCGGCGAAGTATTAATGGTATGTTGGGTGACAGTTAGCGCGCCCGGATAATTTTCACTCTCCAGGTGGCTGTAAAAGAGATCCGCAAGTTCTTCATCGGATAAATCCGGGGCAATGGTCTCCTTGTGATAAAAGAGCTCGGTCATTATTGACTGTGCTTTTTTCGGCTGATGATCTTTGAGATAAGCCGATGCAACCCAATATTGCCCCCAGGGCGGAATAATTTGCCCCGTCTTTTTTAATCGCTGATAGTGAGAAATAACGTCTTTATAACGATCGCGAGTTAATAACGCGCCAAGATGATCAACCTGAATACGCTGGTACTGGGCAGTGCGGTCTGGGTTATCGTACCACAGAATTTCTAATGCAGCGTATTGGGCGAGGGCGCGATCGGCAATGGCATAACGTTCACTTTCACTGCGCGTAGGCATAAACGACAGTCTGACCAGTTCGGCATGAATATCAGCGCGAATATCTGGCGTTAAATTGGCATCGTCAATCGCGGCAGCAAGTTGATTATTACGTAATGCCTGCACGTATTCTGTGGGATATTGTTGCGTAGATGCATTTTCAGGTAATGACTCTGTCATCGCCCGTAATTCATCCTGATGACGCCCCGCCAGTTTATAGATATAGGCTTCTGCGAGTAAATTGGCTTTGTCCGGTGCTCCAGAGTTAAGCTGCTTAAGTTTAACCAGCGCAGTATCATAGTGACCAGCATCTGCCAGGGTTAAAATTTGTCCCCGTTGATAATCCTTATTTTGCGGCTCCAGAGAGAGCGCCTTTTGCCACAGTGTAAGCGAGTTTTGCCATTGTTGCAGGTTACGATAAGCGACGGCGACAGCTGCATAACCACGCGCTGGTAATTGCTGATGACGGTAGCGGTTGTAAACGGTAATAACCTGTTTATCTTGCCCGGCCCATAAGGCAATCTGTAACCAGTCAGCAATTTGGTTATTGCTGAGTGCTGATTTTAGTGCAAACCATGACAAAGCTGGCTGAGTATTACCCTTGCGAGCTTCAATAATCAATGCATCATAGGCGTTATTAACAGCACTCTTCGCCGCGGGACTCGCTGCTAAAAATGCGGCAGTAAGAAGTTTCAAAGCCCATTTGGTTTTCGGGCACCTTTTTCTGCTACTTGAATACATCCTGTATTACTCCATGTATTGCCAAAATCTCTCTCTGTATCTAATTACAGGTAACTGAAAAGAAAGATATTTTTGCACCTCATAATCCGTTATTAAACGCGGAAGAGAGACGTGAATTGTTGATGATGAGAAGAAGAAATGATGAGCAGAGTGTCCATATAAAATCCTTTTCTCGCCCGAAAATCCATTCCAATGATGAGGATCTTCAGGAATACGGCATAAATCCCAATGCCTTTTTCAAAATAAATTAGGATTAAAATAATTAAATCAGTAAATTCCGATGCATGATTTCGGATTTTTCGAAAGTCCTGATGAAAGGCTGCGCTACGGCACTCACGGATTTAATTGTTATTCCTAATGTATCTATGAATTAATGTTTTATAAGGATTTTCTATAACCATTTATAAGTATTTTCAAGCCTGGCTTGTTGCAAACAATGTATAAAGCACTTAGGCAATAATAATTACATTCAGCAACTATCATCATCGGTATTGTTTGTGGGCGGAATTTCATATTGACAACAGTACAGTTCTTATATCTATTAATAATAGAAAGGGATCTACAACCTACAGATTGGTGTAGCTTTATGGAAAAAGACTATTTGAGAATTAGTAGTACTGTATTAGTGAGCTTATTGTTTGGGCTTGCTTTGGTTTTGGTGAATAGTTGGTTTAATCAGCCAGGCGTTGAGGAAGTTGTTCCACGATCAACCTATCTGATGGTAATGATTGCTTTATTTTTTATCGATACTGTTGCATTTATTTTTATGCAGTTGTATTTCATTTATGACCGTAGGCAATTTTCAAACTGTGTACTTAGTTTGGCTTTTCTGAGTTGTTTGATTTACTTTGTTAAAACCGTCATTATCATTCAGCAAATTATTGAGGAGCGTTTGACAAGCAGTGTTGTCCAAAATGACATTGCAATCTATTATTTGTTTCGTCAGATGAGTTTGTGCATATTAATATTTCTGGCATTGGTGAATAAAGTTAGTGAAAACACAAAACAGCGCAATTTATTTTCCAAAAAAATGACTTTGTGCATAAGTTTGTTTTTTGTTTTTGGGGGGCCGATAGTTGCTCACATACTTTCTAGTCATTATGAGAGCTACAATTTACACATTGCCGAGTTAACCAATGAAAATGGTCAGGTGGTTTGGAAAGCCTCATATGTTACCATAATGATTTTCATGTGGTTAACCTTGCTTTCGGTTAATCTATACTTTAATGGTTTACGCTATGATATCTGGAATGGAGTGACGGTGATTGCTTTTTGTGCCGTACTGTACAATATCTCTCTGTTATTTATGAGCAGGTATAGCGTGTCCACTTGGTATATTAGTCGCACTATTGAAGTAGTCAGTAAGTTAACCGTTATGGTAATATTTATGTGCCATATATTCAGTGCGCTACGAGTAACAAAGAACATTGCACATCGCGATCCCTTAACCAATATATTTAACAGAAATTATTTTTTTAATGAACTGACAGTTCAATCAGCATCAGCCCAAAAAACGCCTTATTGCGTCATGATTATGGATATCGACCACTTCAAAAAAGTCAACGACACCTGGGGGCATCCGGTTGGCGATCAGGTGATAAAAACAGTGGTGAATATCATTGGGAAAAGCATACGACCAGATGACCTTTTAGCGCGCGTCGGCGGCGAAGAGTTTGGCGTCTTGCTGACGGACATCGATACTGAACGTGCGAAAGCTTTAGCGGAAAGGATTCGGGAAAATGTTGAGCGTTTAACTGGCGATAATCCTGAATACGCTATACCACAAAAAGTGACGATTAGTATTGGCGCTGTTGTGACTCAGGAAAATGCGTTAAACCCAAATGAGATCTATCGACTGGCTGATAACGCACTTTACGAGGCGAAAGAGACCGGGCGTAATAAGGTGGTTGTGAGGGATGTGGTGAATTTTTGTGAGTCACCATAAAGCGGCATTTTGATCCTACCCACGTAATATGGACACAGGCCTAAGCGAGGTTCTTGTTTTCAAATTGTTCCGGACTGAGGCCGCCACACCAACTGTGCCGCCGCCACCGATTGTAATCACATTCGATATAATTAAACACCGTTGCCCGCATTATTTCC
>NZ_JAVUPQ010000035.1:0-43865 GCF_032029835.1 Escherichia sp. AM3
CGTGTCAGTGGTGGCGCATTATAGGGAGTTATTCCGGCCTGACAAGAGGAAATTTAAAATAATTTTCTGACCGCGCATTTTTCATTCTTTGTGCTTATTTCAGCGTCGGTTTGTCGGTTAAATGGGCGATTTCTCGGGCGAAATTCGCCACCTGCTCCCAATCGGTATAGACAACTTCTTTGCGCGTATCCGTTTCACCGCCTGACATCTTCATAATCAGCTTGATCATAAAACGGTCGTACCAGCGATAACGTGGGTAACGCAGCGCCCCGGCAATGACCGCGCAGCGATCGGGACGCCATTGCGAGTTCATCAGAAACTTCCGCGCGTAGCTGTTGGTCTGTGGAGTGCGCTTCTCCGGTTTACGCGCCACCAGGTTTACGGAGTAAAAGGCGCTCGGCATCGAATTCAGCCGCGTCGCATGCTTTTTGACAAATTCCTGGAACGCAGAGTGGTAGTGACCATAGCGAATAGAAGCACCAATGACCACACGGTCGTAGTTTTCCCACTGTGGTTCTTCAATGCGGTGCACATTGGCGACATCCGCCTGGATCCCCAGTTCTTTCAGTTCCGAAGCCAAGTAGGAGGCAATCTCGCGCGTTTGTCCGTCCCTTGTTGAGAAAAGAATTAATGTTTTCACGTATTACTCCATCATTCACGCCAGAAAGTCGGGGTAAAGAGCACCAGCAATGTAAAGACCTCGAGACGACCAAACAGCATGTTGGCAATCAGGATCCATTTAGCCACCGGGTTCATACTGGTAAAGTTATCAGCAACCACGCCAAGCCCCGGCCCCAGGTTATTCAATGTCGCAACAACCGAGGCAAAAGCAGAAAAGTCATCCACGCCCGTGGCGATAATCGCCAGCATACTGACAATAAACACCAATGCATAGGCGGAGAAAAATCCCCAAACGGCTTCGAGGATACGTTCCGGCAGTGCGCGATTCCCCAGCTTAATGCTATAGACGGCGTTCGGATGCACCAGTCGTTTCAGCTCACGGTTCCCCTGCTTAAACAGCAGCAGGATGCGGATCACTTTCAGGCCACCGCCCGTTGACCCGGCACAACCGCCGATAAAAGCTGAACATAAAAGCAGTACCGGCAAAAAGAGCGGCCAGCGGGCAATGCTGTCAGTCGTAAACCCGGCGGTTGTCGCCATCGATACCACCTGGAAAAACGCCTGGTTAATTGTCATCAGCGCCGAACTGTAGACATTATGAAACCACAGTACGAGTGTACAAATAACCACCAGCGTAAACTGTACGCCGATAAACATGCGAAATTCCGGATCGCGCCAATAAACCTTCAGACTACGCCCACTTAACAGTGAAAAGTGCAGACCGTAGTTACAGCCGGAGATCAGCAGGAAGATAGCAATGATAGTGTTAATAGTCGGGCTGTCGAAATAACCGATACTGGCATCATGTGTCGAGAAGCCGCCAATAGCGATAGTCGCAAAGCTATGGCCGATGGCATCAAAGGCATCCATTCCGGCAAACCACAACGCCAGCGCACAGGCGACGGTCAGCAAGACATAAATCAACCACAGGGTTTTCGCCGTTTCCGCAATTCGCGGGCGCATTTTGTTATCTTTCAGCGGGCCGGGCATTTCTGCGCGATAGAGCTGCATCCCACCCACGCCGAGGATAGGCAGTATCGCAACCGCTAACACGATGATCCCCATCCCGCCAAACCATTGCAGCATCTGGCGATAAAAGAGGATGGCATGAGGGAGCGAATCCAGCCCCACCAGCGTAGTGGCCCCGGTGGTGGTCAGGCCAGAGAAAGATTCAAAAAACGCATCGGTAATCGTGAGGTTCGGGCTTTCCGAGAAGATAAAAGGGAGCGCACCGACACTACCCAGCACGGTCCAAAACAGCACCACTATCAGAAACCCCTCACGGGATTTCAGTTCGCCCTTCTCTTTGCGGTTCGGCCACCACAGCATAGAGCCAATGGCGAGGGCGACAAAAAAGGTCTGGGTAAAAGCGCGGCCCGCTCCATCCCGGTAGATGAGTGCTACCAGCCCAGGGATAATCATGGTCCCTGAAAATAAGATGACCAGTAGTCCAACGATTCGGGTAATGGCGCGAAAATGCATCTCTGCCGCTTCCTTAGTTCTGCAAAACGAAGTGGGGATTATTCTTCAATCGCTAACAATTGCAATGAACCACGGCTAAAATCCGCCAGCTTTGCGGAAAATTCAGCCACTTTCGCCGCCGGAAGCGCCACCCGCAGCAGAACGAATGCCTGATAATCACTGTTGATAATTTTGCCGTCACACTGCCCCAGCAACGCTTCAATGCCGGTTAACTGACTATATTCACATTGCAAAGTATATTCGGTTAATGGCGTCTTGCGTTGGGTCGTTAGCTGGCGCAGCGCCTGATTCACGCCGCCGCCATACGCTTTCACTAACCCACCGGTGCCAAGCAATATGCCACCGTAGTAGCGCACTACCACAGCGGTAATTTCCCCGACGCCGCTGCCCATTAGCTGGGCGAGCATCGGTTTACCTGCCGTTCCTGCCGGCTCCCCGTCGTCAGAGAAACCCAGCTGTTGAGAATCATCCGGCGCACCCGCCACCCACGCCACGCAATGGTGGCGGGCATCGGGGTGTTCTGCCCGCACCGATTCAACAAACGCTTTCGCCGCCTCAACGCCATCGGTATGCGCCAACAGTGTTATGAAGCGGCTCTTTTTGATCTCTTCAACGACCGTGACCGGTGCCGCAGGAATTAACCAGCTTTCCATCACGCCAGTTTCAGATCCCGGGTCATGTTTTCCACGTTGTTTTCGTGGATCACCACGTTGTCTTCGATACGAATGCCGCCGAACGGTTTCAGTGCTTCAATTTTCTGCCAGTTGAAGTGCTTGCTGAACTGCCCTTCACGCCACGGTGCCAGTAGCGATTCAATGAAGTAGATACCCGGTTCGATGGTTAACACCATGCCCGGCTGGAGAATACGGGTGCAGCGCAGGTACGGATATTTTGCCGGTGCCGCGAGGTGCGTACCGCTATCATCCTGCATAAAACCGGCGACGTCATGCACCTGCAGGCCCAGCGGATGGCCGATACCGTGCGGCATAAACGGTCCGGTGAGATCGTTTTCGACCATCGCTTCTTCACTCATATCGGTGATGATTTGATGTTTACGCAGCAGTTTGGCGATGCGCTGATGGAACTGGATGTGGTAATCCACATAGCTAACGCCAGCTTTCATGGTCGCGATCAGCGCCAGTTGTTCATCATTTACGTCTTTCACCAGCTGTGCGTAATCGTTGTCACTTTTTGCCGACCAGGTACGGGTCAGGTCAGCCGCATAGCCGTTATATTCGGCCCCGGCATCCAGCAGGAAGCTGCGCATCTCTTCCGGCGCCTGATGATCCAGTTTGGTGTAATGCAGCACCGCAGCGTGTTCGTTAAGCGCCACAATGTTGCTGTAAGGTACGTCGGTATCACGATGACCGGTCGCGGTCAGATAGGCAATGTTGATATCGAACTCGCTCATGCCAGAACGGAACGCTTCTTCTGCCGCACGATGACCGTTGACCGCCATTTTCTGCGCTTCACGCATACAGGCCAGTTCGTACTCGGTTTTGAAGGAGCGATAGTAATGCAGGTAGTCGATAACCCCTTTCGGGTTGATGTTGCTGGCCTCAATACCCAGTTGCAGCGCACGCTCCGGCACCGGACCGATATAACCGATATTGCCGCGCGCAGCGGGCAGCAGGCTACCAATGCCATCGGCTTTCGGCAGTGCGATCACTTCCACATCTTCAGTCCAGAAGGAGGTCGGCAGCGGTTCGACGTTGTGCCAGTAATCAACCGGCAGATAGAACCACAGTTTCGGCTTGTTCACGCCATCCACCAGCAACCAGCAGTTTGGCACCTGAGTTACCGGCACCCACGCTTTGAATTGCGGGTTCACTTTAAACGGATAGGGATGATCGTCGAGAAAAACATTGAACAGCTCGCCGGAGTGAATAAGTAACGCATCCAGCTTGAAGCGCGCCAGCGCATCGCGAGTCCGTTCCTGTAAGGTAGCTATATGATTTTTATAGAGCGAGGCCAGTGATTCCATTTTTTACCCTTCTGTTTTTTTGACCTTAAGTCTCCGCATCTTAGCACATCGTTCATCCAGAGCGTGATTTCTGCCGAGCGTGATCAGATCGGCATTTCTTTAATCTTTTGTTTGCATATTTTTAACACAAAATACACACTTCGACTCATCTGGTACGACCAGATCACCTTGCGGATTCAGGAGACTGACATGCTTTACAAAGGCGACACCCTGTACCTTGACTGGCTGGAAGATGGCATTGCCGAACTGGTATTTGATGCCCCAGGTTCAGTTAATAAACTCGACACTGCGACCGTCGCCAGCCTCGGCGAGGCCATCGGCGTGCTGGAACAGCAATCAGATCTAAAAGGGCTGCTGCTACGTTCGAACAAAGCAGCCTTTATCGTCGGTGCTGATATCACCGAATTTTTGTCCCTGTTCCTCGTTCCTGAAGAACAGTTAAGTCAGTGGCTGCACTTTGCCAATAGCGTGTTTAATCGCCTGGAAGATCTGCCGGTGCCGACCATTGCTGCCGTCAATGGCTATGCGCTGGGCGGTGGCTGCGAATGCGTGCTGGCGACCGATTATCGTCTGGCGACGCCGGATCTGCGCATCGGTCTGCCGGAAACCAAACTGGGCATCATGCCGGGCTTTGGCGGTTCTGTACGTATGCCACGTATGCTGGGCGCTGACAGTGCGCTGGAAATCATTGCCGCCGGTAAAGATGTCGGCGCGGATCAGGCGCTGAAAATCGGTCTGGTGGATGGCGTAGTCAAAGCAGAAAAACTGATTGAAGGGGCGATGGCGATTTTACGCCAGGCCATTAACGGCGACCTCGACTGGAAAGCGAAACGTCAGCCGAAGCTGGAACCGCTAAAACTGAGCAAGATTGAAGCCACCATGAGCTTCACCATCGCTAAAGGGATGGTCGCACAAACGGCGGGGAAACATTATCCGGCCCCCATCACCGCAGTAAAAACCATTGAAGCTGCGGCCCGTTTTGGTCGTGAAGAAGCCCTAAACCTGGAAAACAAAAGTTTTGTCCCGCTGGCGCATACCAACGAAGCTCGCGCACTGGTCGGCATATTCCTTAACGATCAATATGTAAAAGGCAAAGCGAAGAAACTCACCAAAGACGTTGAAACCCCGAAACAGGCCGCTGTGCTGGGCGCAGGCATTATGGGCGGCGGCATCGCTTACCAGTCTGCGTGGAAAGGCGTGCCGGTTGTCATGAAAGATATCAACGACAAGTCGTTAACCCTCGGCATGACCGAAGCCGCGAAACTGCTGAACAAGCAGCTTGAGCGCGGCAAGATCGATGGTCTGAAACTGGCTGGCGTGATCTCCACAATCCACCCAACGCTCGACTACGCCGGGTTTGACCGCGTGGATGTTGTGGTAGAAGCGGTTGTTGAAAACCCGAAAGTGAAAAAAGCCGTACTGGCAGAAACCGAACAAAAAGTACGCCAGGATACCGTGCTGGCGTCTAACACTTCAACCATTCCTATCAGCGAACTGGCCAACGCGCTGGAACGTCCGGAAAACTTCTGCGGGATGCACTTCTTTAACCCGGTGCACCGGATGCCGTTGGTAGAAATTATTCGCGGCGAGAAAAGCTCCGACGAAACCATCGCGAAAGTCGTCGCATGGGCGAGCAAGATGGGCAAGACGCCGATTGTGGTCAACGACTGCCCCGGCTTCTTCGTTAACCGTGTACTGTTCCCCTACTTCGCCGGATTCAGCCAGTTGCTGCGCGACGACGCAGACTTCCGCAAGATCGACAAAGTGATGGAAAAACAGTTTGGCTGGCCGATGGGTCCGGCATACCTGCTGGACGTTGTGGGGATTGATACCGCGCATCACGCTCAGGCTGTCATGGCAGCAGGCTTCCCGCAGCGGATGCAGAAAGATTACCGCGATGCCATCGACGCGCTGTTTGATGCCAACCGCTTTGGTCAGAAGAACGGCCTCGGTTTCTGGCGTTATAAAGAAGACAGCAAAGGTAAGCCGAAGAAAGAAGAAGACGCCGCCGTTGAAGACCTGCTGGCAGAAGTGAGCCAGCCGAAGCGCGATTTCAGCGAAGAGGAGATTATCGCCCGCATGATGATCCCGATGGTCAACGAAGTGGTGCGCTGTCTGGAGGAAGGCATTATCGCCACTCCGGCGGAAGCGGATATGGCGCTGGTCTACGGCCTGGGCTTCCCTCCGTTCCACGGCGGCGCGTTCCGCTGGCTGGACACCCTCGGTAGCGCAAAATACCTCGATATGGCACAGCAATATCAGCACCTCGGCCCGCTGTATGAAGTGCCGGAAGGTCTGCGTAATAAAGCGCGTCATAACGAACCGTACTATCCTCCGGTTGAGCCAGCCCGTCCGGTTGGCGACCTGAAAACGGCTTAAGGAGTCACAATGGAACAGGTTGTCATTGTCGATGCAATTCGCACCCCGATGGGCCGTTCGAAGGGCGGTGCTTTTCGTAACGTGCGTGCAGAAGATCTCTCCGCTCATTTAATGCGTAGCCTGCTGGCGCGTAACCCGGCGCTGGAAGCGGCGGCCCTCGACGATATTTACTGGGGTTGTGTGCAGCAGACGCTGGAGCAGGGTTTTAACATCGCCCGTAACGCGGCGCTGCTGGCAGAAGTACCACACTCTGTCCCGGCGGTTACCGTCAATCGCTTGTGTGGTTCATCCATGCAGGCACTGCATGACGCAGCACGGATGATTATGACCGGCGATGCGCAGGCATGTCTGGTTGGCGGCGTGGAGCATATGGGCCATGTGCCGATGAGTCACGGCGTCGATTTTCACCCCGGCCTGAGCCGCAATGTCGCCAAAGCGGCGGGCATGATGGGCTTAACAGCAGAAATGCTGGCGCGTATGCACGGTATCAGCCGTGAAATGCAGGATGCCTTTGCCGCGCGATCGCACGCTCGTGCCTGGGCCGCCACGCAGTCGGCCGCATTTAAAAATGAAATCATCCCGACCGGTGGTCACGATGCCGACGGCGTCCTGAAGCAGTTTAATTACGACGAAGTGATTCGCCCGGAAACCACCGTGGAAGCCCTCGCCACGCTGCGTCCGGCGTTTGATCCAGTAAACGGTACGGTAACGGCGGGCACATCTTCTGCACTTTCCGATGGCGCAGCTGCCATGCTGGTGATGAGTGAAAGCCGCGCCCATGAATTAGGTCTTAAGCCGCGCGCTCGTGTGCGTTCGATGGCGGTCGTTGGTTGTGACCCATCGATTATGGGTTACGGCCCGGTTCCGGCCTCAAAGCTGGCGCTGAAAAAAGCGGGGCTTTCTGCCAGCGATATCGGCGTGTTTGAGATGAACGAAGCCTTTGCCGCGCAGATCCTGCCGTGCATTAAAGATCTCGGGCTAATGGAGCAGATTGACGAGAAGATCAACCTCAATGGTGGCGCGATCGCGCTGGGTCATCCGCTGGGTTGTTCCGGTGCGCGTATCAGCACCACGCTGCTGAATCTGATGGAGCGCAAAGACGTTCAGTTTGGTCTGGCGACGATGTGTATCGGTCTGGGTCAGGGTATTGCGACGGTGTTTGAGCGGGTTTAACCACTTGCCGGATGCGGCGTGAACGCCTTATCCGGTCTACAGATCCGGCACCAATGTAGGCCTGATAAGACGCGCCAGCGTCGCATCAGGCATCGTGCACCAATTGCCGGATGCGGCGTAAACGCCTTATCCGGCCTACGGTTCGGACTATTTGTAGGCACGATAAGACGCGACAGCGTCGCATCGGGCATGGTTTGCCAGATACGTCATAGATCTAAATGCCACTGAATAAAGTTTTAGTTGCCGTTCTTCCCGCCTGTCAGGGGCGGGTTTTTTTATATCTCAGATAAATGCAAACGCATCGCCAAACAGGCGATCTTCCCGCGCATTACGCTCACTGCAAAACAGGTCACGGGCAATTTTCGCCATCTCAAAACGTCCGGCAATATAGATATCATGCTCTGCCAGCGTACCATGATCCTGCAATACCGCCGTTAACACGGTACCAGTACGCCCACGCCAGCCTGCTTCCGGTTGTTCAACCACCGGCACCACTTGCAGACCAGGGTGCTTTAACGAAAGCGCCTCAAGCTCGCAGAGATCATACAGATGCTGCTCTTCACGCCCGCCCCAGTAAATGGTGATATCACGGTTTGGGTTACGCGCCAACGCTGTCAGCAAAATCGAGCGGGCATAAGAGAACCCGGTGCCGCCCGCAATCAAAATCATCGGACGCTCTTCATCATCGCGCAGCCACGCTTCTCCGTGGGGAATATCGACCACGATTTGATGATCTTTGAGGATGCGGTCCATGACTGCTTTCGCGTAAAGGTTGATTTCAGAAGCGCCAATATGCAGCTCGATAAACCCTTTTTCATCCGGCGTCGAGGCCATTGAGAACGGACGTTTGTCGCGCTCATCCATCACTACCATCAAATACTGACCAGCACGAAAAGAAAAGGCCGCGTCTGGCACGATGCGGACACGATATACGGTATCCGTGATAGCTTCTACCGAGGTCACTTTACAGCTTAAGGTTGTCATGCGCTTTCTCTGTCGGATCGATAAATAGGGCAAAACAAACGCGCATCAGGCGCTTTTACCGTTGTTAAAAATAGCCAGTTCATCCCAGATGGCGTCAATATGCGCGACAACATCTGGATCTTTTTTGATGGGACGTCCCCATTCACGCTGGGTTTCCCCCGGCCATTTATTCGTGGCATCCAGCCCCATTTTTGAACCCAGCCCGGAGACAGGCGAGGCAAAATCCAGATAATCAATAGGCGTATTTTCTACCAGAACAGTATCCCGCGCCGGGTCCATACGGGTGGTAATCGCCCAAATCACATCGTTCCAGTCGCGTGCGTTGACGTCATCATCGCAAACGATCACAAATTTAGTGTACATAAACTGGCGTAAGAACGACCAGACGCCCATCATGACGCGCTTCGCGTGTCCGGCGTACTGTTTTTTGATCGTCACTACCGCCAGACGATAAGAACAGCCTTCCGGCGGCAGGTAAAAATCGACAATTTCCGGGAACTGTTTTTGCAGAATCGGTACAAACACTTCGTTCAACGCCACGCCCAGTACCGCGGGCTCATCTGGCGGACGCCCGGTATAGGTGGAATGGTAAATCGCATCTTCACGCTGGGTAATATGCGTCACGGTAAACACCGGGAAACTATCGACTTCATTATAGTAACCTGTGTGGTCACCATACGGCCCTTCCGGCGCCATCTCACCAGGATCGATATACCCTTCCAGGACGATTTCGGCACTGGCTGGCACTTCGAGGTCATTGGAAATACACTTTACTACTTCGGTTTTGGTGCCGCGTAGCAATCCGGCAAACGCATACTCTGAAAGCGTATCCGGAACGGGGGTGACTGCACCGAGAATCGTGGCAGGATCGGCACCCAGCGCCACAGAAACCGGGAAACGTTCGCCCGGATGCGCCGCACACCACTCCTGATAATCCAGCGCGCCGCCGCGATGCGACAGCCAGCGCATAATCAGTTTGTTTTTACCAATCAGCTGCTGGCGATAAATGCCCAGATTCTGCCGCTCTTTATGCGGGCCGCGCGTCACTGTCAGCCCCCAGGTAATCAGCGGTGCGGCATCTTCCGGCCAGCAGGTCATAATGGGAATGCGATTGAGATCGACGTCATCGCCAGAGACGATTTTTTGTTGGCAGGGCGCACCACGCAGCCGCTTTGTCGGCATGTTCAATACTTGCTTAAACTGCGGCAGTTTATCAAACAGGTCGCGGAAACCTTTTGGCGGCTCCGGCTCTTTCAGAAACGCCAATAATTTACCAACTTCACGCAGCGCCGAAACATCTTCCTGCCCCATGCCCATCGCCACGCGCTTTGGCGTACCGAACAGGTTGCACAGCACCGGCATTGAGTAGCCTTTAGGGTTTTCGAACAACAGCGCAGGCCCACCGGCACGCAAAGTGCGGTCAGCAATTTCAGTGATTTCCAGATGCGGATCCACCGGGAGCGTGATACGTTTTAGCTCACCCTGCTGTTCAAGCAGCGTCAGGAAGTCGCGTAAATCGTTATATTTCATGGCGTCCATTGTAGCCTCTTAATCTACGCCCATTATACGGCGTTCATCTTTGCGATGCTGTAAATTTGTTAAATTAGCGTGAACTCTGACGGTATAACGCAAACCGGGGAATATAATTAACTTAGCGTAAAGCTTTTGCTATCCTTGCGCCCCGATTAAACGGATAAGAGTCATTATGCAATCCTGGTATTTACTGTACTGCAAGCGCGGGCAACTTCAACGTGCCCAGGAACACCTCGAAAGACAGGCTGTGAATTGCCTGGCACCGATGATCACCCTGGAAAAAATCGTGCGTGGAAAACGTACTGCAGTCAGTGAGCCATTGTTCCCCAACTACCTGTTTGTGGAATTTGATCCAGAAGTGATTCATACCACGACTATCAACGCGACCCGCGGTGTCAGCCACTTCGTGCGCTTTGGCGCGTCGCCAGCGATAGTCCCATCGGCGGTTATTCATCAGCTATCGGTATATAAACCGAAAGACATTGTCGATCCGGCAACCCCTTATCCGGGTGATAAGGTGATTATTACCGAAGGCGCGTTCGAAGGCTTTCAGGCCATTTTCACCGAACCCGATGGTGAGGCTCGCTCCATGCTATTGCTTAATCTTATTAATAAAGAGATTAAGCACAGTGTGAAGAATACCGAGTTCCGCAAACTCTAAAACGCAATCCCAAACAGTGTTTTGACATTAGCATCCGTGGTGGCAGCCAGCCATGCGGCATCTTCTCCACGCCAGTGCGCAATACGTTGCAAAATATGGGGCAGATGGGCTGGCTCGTTGCGCCGGGATGATGGCTTTGGCGTGAGATCGCGAGGGAGCAGATACGGCGCATCAGTTTCGATCAGTAATTTTTCCGCCGGAATCAACGGCAAAAGTTCCCGCAGCTCCAGTCCGCGTCGTTCATCGCAAACCCAACCGGTAATGCCGATATAAATTCCATGCGCCACGCACGCCTGCATCTCTTCGCGTGTGCCGGTAAAGCAATGAAGAACCGCACCAGGCAGTTTATCCAGCCACGGCTCCAGCAATGTCATAAACCGCTCGTGGGCATCGCGACAGTGCATAAATACCGGCATGTTTAAATCTGCGGCAATGCGTAGCTGGGCAACAAAAGCGCGTTCCTGCTCTTCCTGCGTCGAAAAGTTGCGGTTAAAGTCGAGACCACATTCACCAATCGCCACCACTTCTGGCTGCGCGGCCAGCTCAATAATCGCTTCTTCAGTCGCAGCTTGCCACTGGCTGCTGTCGTGAGGATGTACGCCCGCCGTTGACCAACAGGACGAATACTGACGCGCCAGCTTTTGCGCCTGCTGGCTTTCACGCAGGTTAGTGCCGGTGATGAGTAGCCCATTAACTCCCGCGTCAAAAGCGCACGCTACAACATCATCACGGTCTTTCGCAAATTGCGAACTGGTCAAATTAACGCCGATATCAAACATCCTGTACTCCATATGACAACCGCCCTGACGGGCGGTTGAATTTATTCTTCAGTTTTTTCGCTTTCTGCTTCAGCGTCGTTTTCCTCTTCCCGATTTCGCCCTTTACCAACGTAAAAGCGTGAGAAGAAGACACCGATTTCAAACAGACAGTACATCGGGATCGCCAACAGCGTTTGCGAGAAGACATCCGGCGGCGTCAGCAACATCCCGACAACGAATGCACCAACCAGCACATACGGGCGTTTTTTGCGTAAGTCTTCTGGCGAGGTAATCCCCATCCAGCACAGCAGCACAATTGCTACCGGCACTTCAAAGGAGACACCAAACGCCATAAACAGCGCCATAACGAAGCTTAAATAGCTGGCGATGTCGGTGGATACCTGCACCCCTTCCGGCGCGGTATTGGCAAGGAAGCCAAATGCCAGCGGAAAGACCACAAAGTAGGCGAATGCCATGCCGATATAAAACAGCAGAGAGCTGGAAACCAGCAGCGGCACCACCAGGCGACGTTCATGCTTATACAGCGCTGGGGCGATAAATGCCCACACCTGATAGAGAATCACCGGCGCTGACAGAATCAGCGACACCATAAAGGTCAGCTTGATCGGCGTAAAGAACGGCGAGGCCACGTCGGTGGCGATCATCGTTGAACCTTGCGGCAACTGCTTGATCAATGGCGCGGATACCAGGTGATAGATGTCATTGGCGAAATAGACCAGACACAGGAATATCACGATCACCGCGATAATGCAGTTCAGCAGACGCTTACGCAGCTCAATCAGATGCGTGATAAGCGGTTGAGTATCTTCTACAGACATGTTTACGGTTTATCACTCGACGAAGGGGAAGGTGCAGCGGTTTTCGGTTCAGCGTCCGCAGCAGGTTTTACCACCGGCTCTGGCGTGGTTTCTGGCTTCTGTTCCGGCGAACTGGCCTGCGTTTGTGCAGCGGCAGGCGTTACGCCCTCATGCGCAGCTTCATTATCTTTCACCACCGGGTTATGGATGGTGTGCGCTTCATCGCTCGCCTTTTCAGGATCGTTTGCAACGTAGGAACGCTTCATCGACTCCGCGGCCTGGCGTAGTTCATCCATCGACGCTTTCAGTTCGGGCGTCAGGTTAGTGAGGCTCGCCTTTTCAACCTTTTTCAGACTGTCCTGAAACTCCTGGAGTTTTAACTCCTGGGTCAGTTCGTTCTGCACCGTTGTCGCCAGTGAACGCAACGCGCGAATCCAGCCCGCTACCGTTTTTACCGCCACAGGCAGTCGTTGCGGCCCCAGAACGACGAGGCCGATGATGAACACCAATAGCAGTTCGCTAAAACCGATATCAAACACGGATTACACCTGCTCTTTATCGTGGCGCTTCGCGTCTTCTGTTTTAGCCTGTTCCTGATTCGTATCCGCCTGCTTATCGGCGATAGTTTTCGCAGTAAAATCAGCATCCTGACTGGTTTTATCCTGCTTTGGTTCATCATCGCTCATTGCTTTTTTAAAGCCTTTGATCGACGCACCAAGATCGGAACCGATGGAGCCGAGCTTTTTGGTGCCAAAAAGCAGTACAACGATGACGGCAATAATCAATAACTGCCAAATACTGATACCACCCATACATGTTCCTCTGTGGTAGATGATGATTAAACAAAGCCGCATTATACGTTACACGGCCCGCCTTGAGCGATGAAAAAATCAGCGTGTTTTGCGCCAACCGACAAACCAGGCGATCAGACCACCTGCCATTAACCAGCCGGGCATCAGCCCCCATTCAGGTCGGCTGACCAACAAGAATGTGCCACTTAATACTAACGTAGCGCCAATTCCGAGAAAATAACGCGATTGTCCCTGACGTACATGATTTGACTGAAGCTCGCGGGCAATCTTATCAACACTGTGCTGTAAATACTTGCCCTGGCGCAAACTGTCGTAAACCAATTCAGGCAGTTCTGGCATTTTTTCGACCCAGAACGGCGCTTTTTCTTTAAATGCTCTCACCAGCGCAGGAATACCGACCTGATCTTTAATCCACGACTCCAGGAAAGGCTTCGCCGTTTTCCATAAATCGAGTTGCGGATAAAGCTGGCGTCCTACCCCTTCGACGTAGAGCAGGGTTTTCTGGAGTAACACCAGTTGCGGCTGCACTTCCATATTGAAGCGACGCGCCGTATTAAACAGATTTAACAGTACATGTCCAAACGAAATTTCGGCCAGCGGTTTCTCAAAGATAGGTTCACAGACCGTACGAATGGCAAATTCGAACTCTTCAACGTTGGTATCTGGTGGCACCCAGCCAGAATCGACGTGTAGCTCTGCCACTTTGCGATAGTCGCGATTAAAGAAGGCGATAAAGTTTTCTGCCAGATAGCGTTTATCTTCTTTGTTTAGCGAGCCAACAATCCCGCAATCAATGCCGATATATTTCGGGTTTTCCGGGTGTTCATAGCTTACGAAGATGTTGCCAGGGTGCATATCGGCATGGAAAAAGCTGTCGCGAAAGACCTGAGTGAAGAACACCTGCACGCCGCGTTCCGCCAGCAATTTCATGTTAGTGCCGTTTTTCTCCAGCGCCGCAACATCAGACACCGGAATGCCGTAAATGCGCTCCATCACCATCATCCCTTCACTACAATAGTCAGGGTAAACTTCCGGGATGTAGAGCATCGGGCTGTCTTCAAAATTGCGCCGAAGCTGAATGGCGTTGGCAGATTCCCGCAGCAAATTCAGTTCATCAATCAATGTCTTTTCGTACTCGCGCACCACTTCGGTTGGGCGCAGACGGCGACCATCCGGCAGCAAACGCGGCACCCAGCGAGCCAGACGGTAGATAAGTTTCAGATCCGCTTTAATAACCGGCAAAATATCCGGGCGGATGACTTTAATCACCACCTCTTTACCATTCGATTTCAATCGCGCGGTATGAACCTGGGCGATAGAAGCAGAAGCCAGCGGCTTGATTTCAAAATCGTCAAACCACGCTTCTACCGGCAAGCCGCCCATTGCAGCTTCAATCTGCTGCTTCGCCAGCTTGCCATCAAACGGAGCAACTTTGTCCTGCAATAACGCCAGCTGATCGGCAATATGCGGTGGAAAAAGATCGCGGCGGGTTGATAACATTTGCCCGAACTTGATCCAAACCGGCCCCAGTTCTTGCAGGGCCAGTCGTAGTCGCTCACCTAAAAGTTTGTCTTTATGCCGATTTGGCATCCAGAATAATGAGTATCGCCATAGCCGTAGCGGCAGGGTGATACGCATTTTGGGGATCAGTTCATCAAGTCCGTAGCTTAAAAAAGTGCGAATGATGAAATATAGGCGCCGTACTTCACCTGGCGTCATTTAGCCTCCAGTTTTTCCAGCCGTTTGGTCAGGGCATCAACAGCACGCTCGACGGCAGCCGTCTCTTCCGCAAACCAGGCCACTTCAAGCGGACCGGGTGCCATACGCCACTCTTCAGTAATGGCTTCCGCCACATAACGTTGCTGGCGCTTAATGCCGTGATGCAGGAACTTTGCGCCTCCGCGCATGGCTTTGCTGATTCCTTCAGCGGCGATATCACCGGTATAAGGGGCCAGCAGTTCCGCAGGGTCGAACTCTGCCAGATCTGCCAGCGCAACGAAGTTTTGCACCACCTGAATATCGCCCTGCACTTCCAGCTCACCACTGCGAATCAGTGCGGTAAGCTGCTGGCGATCGCGAAGTTTCGGCAACACACTGGCGTAGGCGATAACGGTGCAGTCAGCATCGCCTGCCCATTCGCCCAGTACATCAACCTGGCGTTCGCTGAACACCAGAATCAATGACGTCGAAAAGCCTTTTACCTCCACGCGCAATACTTTACCCAGCAGACGCGAGCGGGCCGTTTTCAGCGCGGGTGAGCGATACAGGAAGGTGTTGAGCAGACTTTCAATTCCTGCCGTCACTAAAGGTTTAAAAGGCATTTCCGGTCTCCTATCAGAACTTATAACCACGATGCAGCGCCACAACCCCTGCCGTCAGATTGTAGTAGTCGACACTTTCGAATCCGGCATCCTGCATCATGGCTTTCAGGGTATCCTGATCGGGATGCATACGGATGGATTCTGCCAGATAACGGTAGCTGTCGGCGTCGTTCGCGACCAGTGAGCCAATACGCGGCAGCACATGGAAGGAGTATGCATCATAGGCTTTGCTCAGCGGCTCGATAATTGGCTTCGAGAACTCAAGCACCAGCAGGCGGCCGCCGGGTTTCAGCACGCGATACATTGAACGCAGTGCTTTATCTTTGTCGGTGACGTTACGCAGACCAAACGAAATGGTGATGCAATCAAAGGTGTTATCCGGGAACGGCAGCGCCTCAGCGTTCGCCTGAACATACTCAACGTTGCCAATCACACCGATATTACGCAGCTTCTCGCGGCCCATTTTGAGCATGGATTCATTGATATCAGCAAGGACCACTTTGCCAGTTTCTCCGACCAGGCGGGAGAATTTCGCTGTCAGGTCGCCGGTGCCACCAGCCAGATCCAGCACGGTCTGCCCACGGCGTACGCCGCTGCAATCAATCGTGAATCGCTTCCACAAACGATGAATACCAAATGACATCAAATCATTCATGACATCGTATTTTGATGCCACGGAATGGAAAACGTGGGCGACCATATCCGCTTTTTGTTCCTTCGCGACGGTCTGAAAACCAAAGTGCGTCGTTTCTTGTGACTTATCCACCATCTCAATGCCTGCTCATCAAAAAATTGTTCCAGAAGTGTAACAGATTGGGCGTCGATGCCCTAGATTTCTACCCGGCTTAACTACTCCCAATGGGCTAGCGCGACTGCTGATTATATTCATCATCGCGTTGATAAGCTTCATCATTCGGCTGCTCCGGAACCGACCGAAGTCGATACTCTTCATCCTGGCTCACCGCCTGTTCAGCCAAATCCGGATTAATCTCGCGTTTAATTTCTACTCCTAAACCGCGAAACGCTTCTGCCTGCGCCAGCACATTTCCGCGCCCTGAAGAGAGTTTTTTCATTGCCTGCCGATAATTATCCTGCGCTTTGTCGAGACTTTGACCAATCGCGGACATGTCATCGATGAACAAACGCATCTTGTCGTACAGCTTGCTGGCACGATCGGCGATTTGCTGGGCGTTGCGGCTTTGATGCTCATAACGCCACAGGTTGGCGATAGTGCGCAGCGCCACCAGCAGCGTAGTCGGGCTAACCAGCATGATGTTGTTTTTCAACGCTTCGGTGATCAGCTCCGGCTGGCGGTCAAGCGCCAGTAAAAAAGCGGGTTCAACGGGAATAAACATCAGCACGTAATCCAGAGTTCGCAGCCCCGGCAGCTGTTGATAATCTTTGCGTCCCAGCAAACGGATATGGTTACGCACCGACGCGATATGTTCCTGTAGCGCGCTTTCGCGGGTGTAGTCGTCTTCGGCGTTAAAATAGCGTTCATAGGCGACCAGCGTCATTTTGGCGTCGATCACCACATCTTTTCCCTGCGGCAGGCGCACGATGACATCCGGCTGCATCCGCGAGCGGGCGTCATTTTCGATGCTGACCTGGGTTTCATATTCATACCCTTCACGCAGACCGGAAGCCTCCAGCACCCGCGTCAATACTACCTCGCCCCAGTTGCCCTGGGTTTTATTGTCGCCTTTCAGCGCGCGCGTCAGGTTGATCGCTTCCTGGGCCATTTGCGCGTTGAGTTGCTGGAGATTGCGAATTTCGTGGGTCAGGGTATGGCGTTCTTGTGCTTCTTTACCGAAGCTGTCCTGAACCTGACGGCGGAAACCGTCCAGTTGTTCACGTAGCGGCGACAACAGGCTGTTCAGACTCTGACGGTTTTGCTCATCAACCCGGCGATTGCTGTGCTCAAAAATACGGTTGGCGAGGTTTTCAAACTGCTCACTGAGGCGCTGCTCGCTGTTAATCATCTGGCGAATTTTATCGTCAGCATGTTGCTGTGCGGCTTCCATCCGCGTGGTTACTTCACGCAGATCGGCCTCCAGAGAGGTGTTAATACTTTGCAGGCTGCGCACTTCGTTATTGAGTAACTCGCACTCTGCACGCCAGTGCTCGCTTTGGGTAATTTGTTGTTTTGCCGCGCTTAACTCCGCGACCATCTCTTCACGTTCAGCTAATTGCTCGGCTTTTTGCTGCGCATGTTGATAACTGGCAAACAGCCAGCCAATTGCCACACCCACCAACGCAATAACTGCGTAAACCATGATTGAGAAATCCACAACGCCTCCTGACGCAACAACTTACCCGCACAAAATAGAATTGTGCTGTACAAACGTCCAGTTGGAAAGGCATTTCCTGCGAGGCGCTACGCAAAAATACAAAAGGCCGAACGCGTCGGCCTTCAGACAGGAGAAGAGAATTACAGCAGACGACGCGCCGCTTCCACCACGATTTTCACCGCATGGCTTTCGGTTTGTTTCATCGTCTCAGCATTCGGGATCTCTTGCTGGGTGCGGTTAACGATAACACCCGCTACCATACCGGCACGCAGGCCCTGACTTGCACACATGGTCAGCAGGGTTGCAGATTCCATTTCATAGTTCATTACGCCCATCGCCTGCCACTCTTCCATAGAACCTTTAAAGTGACGAACTACGCGACCAGAGTAAGTATCGTAACGTTCCTGACCTGGGTAGAAGGTATCAGAAGAAGCTGTCACGCCAACGTGAGTTGTCGCGCCAATGGATTTCGCAGCTTCAACCAGCGCAGTCGTACATTCGAAATCAGCGACAGCCGGGAATTCCAGCGGTGCGAAGTGCAGGCTCGCGCCATCCAGACGGACAGACGCCGTGGTAACCAGGACATCACCCACATTAATATGCGGCTGAATAGCGCCCGTTGTACCGATACGCAGGAAGGTGCGAATGCCCAGCTGTGCCAGCTCTTCAACAGCAATAGAGGTAGACGGGCCGCCGATACCGGTAGAGCAGACGATAACAGGTTTACCATCCAGCTCTGCACGCCAGGTAGTGAATTCGCGGTGAGATGCCAGCTTAACCGGCTTATCCATCAGCGCGGCGATCTTTTCCACACGATCCGGGTCGCCAGGGACGATGGCAAGCGTAGCCCCTTGTAAATCGTTTTTAGTGAGGCCGAGATGAAAAACATCAGACTTGGACATATACAACTCCTCTGTGAATCGGTTTAGTCAGAAGAAGCAAAAAGACACTTTACCGAAGGGTTTAACATTTTTTCGTGATACTCATCACCATGACGCAAATGCGTTGCATAAATTTACCCACCAAAAGTGATGCAAATCACATAAATCACCCTTCATTCTGCAGGACTGCATAAAAGATGAGCCGATTCAGGCAATGTGATTTGTTGCATGCTGACTATAGTTAACATTGCGCAACATTTTTATAAGGGTACGGAGAATACCATGGCAACAACACAACAATCTGGATTTGCACCTGCTGCATCGCCTCTCGCTTCGACCATCGTTCAGACCCCGGACGACGCGATTGTGGCGGGCTTCACCTCTATCCCTTCACAAGGGGATAACATGCCTGCTTACCATGCCAGACCAAAGCAAAGCGATGGCCCACTGCCAGTGGTCATTGTAGTGCAGGAAATTTTTGGCGTGCATGAACATATCCGCGACATTTGTCGCCGTCTGGCGCTGGAGGGGTATCTGGCTATCGCACCTGAACTTTACTTCCGCGAAGGCGATCCGAATGATTTTGCCGATATCCCCACGTTGCTTAGCGGTCTGGTAGCAAAAGTGCCTGACTCGCAGGTGCTGGCCGATCTCGATCATGTCGCCAGTTGGGCTTCCCGCAACGGCGGCGATGTTCATCGTTTAATGATCACCGGATTCTGCTGGGGTGGACGTATCACCTGGCTGTATGCCGCGCATAATCCACAGCTAAAAGCCGCAGTGGCGTGGTACGGCAAACTGACGGGCGACAAGTCGCTGAATTCACCGAAACAACCTGTTGATATCGCAACCGATCTTAACGCGCCGATTCTCGGCTTATATGGTGGTCAGGATAACAGCATTCCGCAGGAGAGCGTTGAAACCATGCGCCAGGCGCTGCGGGCTGCTAATGCGAAAGCAGAGATTATCGTGTACCCGGACGCCGGGCATGCATTCAACGCTGATTATCGCCCGAGCTATCATGCCGCATCTGCAGAAGATGGCTGGCAGCGTATGCTGGAATGGTTTAAGCAGTATGGTGGGAAGAAGTCGCTGTAATGAGAAAAGACCGGGTGGTATTACCACCCGGTTTGGATTTTACCCCCGACGCAAGTTCTGCGCCGCCTGCACCATGTTCGCCAGTGCCGCGCGGGTTTCTGGCCAGCCGCGCGTTTTCAGGCCACAGTCCGGGTTGACCCACAGGCGCTCTGCCGGAATGCGTTTTGCCGCTTTCTTCAGCAAGGCTTCAATCCATTCCACGCTCGGTACGTTTGGCGAGTGAATGTCATAGACGCCAGGACCGATTTCATTTGGATAATCAAACTCTTCAAACGACTCCAGCAACTCCATGTCGGAACGCGAGGTTTCGATGGTGATGACGTCTGCGTCCAGCGCCGCAATCGAATCCATGATGTCGTTGAACTCGCAATAACACATGTGAGTGTGGATTTGTGTGTCATCTTTCGCCACGGCGGCGTTGATACGGAAGGCCTCTACGCCCCACTGGAGATACGCATCCCAGTCGCTACGACGCAGCGGTAAACCTTCGCGCAGCGCCGGTTCGTCAATCTGGATGATGCCAATTCCAGCGGCTTCCAGATCGGCCACTTCATCACGCAGCGCCAGCGCAATCTGTTTGGCGATGGTTTCACGGCTGACATCTTCACGCGGGAACGACCAGCAGAGTATGGTCACCGGCCCCGTCAGCATCCCTTTCACCGGTTTGTCGGTCAGCGATTGCGCATACTTCGCCCACTCCACGGTAATCGGTGCCGGGCGGCTAATGTCACCAATGACAATCGGTGGCTTCACGCAGCGGGAACCGTAGCTCTGTACCCAACCGTTTTGCGTAAAGACAAATCCGTCGAGGTGCTCGCCAAAGTATTCCACCATGTCATTACGCTCGGCCTCGCCATGTACCAGCACATCCAGTCCCAAACGTTCCTGCTCAACAATGGCCTGCTTGATATGTTCCGCAATGCCCGTGCGGTAGTTGTTGGCGTCGAGATTGCCCTTTTTGAAATCCAGACGCAGGGTACGAATTTCCGTGGTTTGCGGGAAGGAACCAATCGTGGTGGTCGGCCACGCTGGCAGTTTAAAACGCGCACGCTGGGCTTCAGCACGCACTTCATAGACATTCGCACGCTGGCTGTCCTGGGCGGTGATCGCCGCCAGACGCTTTTCTACCGCCGGATTATGTACGCGGGTAGAGTGACGACGTGCCTGAATCGGGGCGCTCCACTCTGCCAGAGCTGCCGTGTCACCACTGTTCAGCGCATCGCGCAGCAGTGCCAGTTCATGGCATTTTTGTAGGGCGAAGGCAAACCAGCTTTTCACTTCTGCATCAAGACGCGTTTCCACGCTCAGGTCGATGGGGCTGTGCAGCAACGAGCAGGAAGATGCCACCCACAAATCACGTTTGCCGACAATGTCCTTAATTTGCGCATATTTCTCGGTAAGATCGGCGCGCCAGACGTTACGACCATTGATCAGACCCGCAGACAGCAACCAGTCAGAAGGCAGGCGCTTGTGCAGTTCAGCAACGTCATCTTTACCATGTACGAGGTCAACATGCAGACCCTGAACAGGCAGCGCAGTAATCGTGTCGAGATTTGGCGTTACGCCTTCAAAATAGGTGGTCAGCAGCAGTTTCACCTGTCCCTGGAGCGCGTCGTAAGCGGGTTTGTATGCGTCCAGCCACGCCTGTGGTAGTTCCAGTACCAGCGCGGGTTCATCAATCTGTACCCACTCGATGCCGCGTTTCGCCAGTTCTGCCAGCACTTGCTGATAAACCGGCAGAATGTCGTTCAGCAGGCTAAGGCGGTCAAACTGTTCACCTTTCACTTTCCCCAGCCACAGGTAAGTAACCGGCCCCAGCAGCACAGGCTTAACGTTGTGGCCCAGCGCCAGCGCCTCGTCCACTTCCTCCAGCAGCTGCGTCCAGGTCAGTTTGAACTGTTGGCCTTTAACGAACTCCGGCACCATGTAGTGATAGTTGGTGTTAAACCATTTGGTCATTTCCGCTGCCGCCGCAGGTTCGCCAGTCGGCGCACGTCCACGACCAATACGGAACAGGGTGTCGATATCTACCGAACCGTCTTTGTTCTGATGACGTGGCGGAACATTACCCAGCAGCAAACTGGTGGTCAGTACATGATCGTACCAGGCAAAATCGCCCACCGGCAGCAGGTCGATACCCGCTTGCTTTTGTTGATCCCAGTGACGAGCACGCAGTTCACGCCCTACTGTCAGCAGTTCTTCACGCGTGGAGTTCCCCGCCCAATAACTTTCTTGCGCTTTTTTCAGCTCGCGACGCAGGCCAACGCGAGGGAAACCGAGGGTGTGATTAAGAATTGTCATTATATGCCCCTTATGGAATTTTTAGTATTTAGCCGTCCAGATGTTTACACATCCATAATTGGCGGTTACTGTATATTCCTCAAGCGCAAATTATTCATGCCGAAGTGAAGGACTTTCATGATCGAAGTAAAACACCTGAAAACGCTACAAGCGTTGCGGAACTGCGGCTCTCTCGCAGCCGCTGCGGCGACGTTGCATCAGACGCAATCCGCCCTGTCTCACCAGTTTAGCGATCTGGAACAACGCCTTGGCTTCCGGCTATTTGTGCGTAAGAGCCAGCCGCTACGCTTTACACCGCAGGGAGAAATCCTGTTGCAACTGGCAAACCAGGTGCTGCCGCAAATCAGCCAGGCACTGCAAGCCTGCAATGAACCGCAGCAGACGCGTCTGCGCATTGCCATTGAGTGCCATAGCTGTATTCAGTGGCTGACGCCCGCGTTAGAAAATTTCCATAAGAACTGGCCGCAGGTAGAGATGGATTTTAAATCGGGCGTGACGTTTGACCCGCAGCCCGCGTTGCAACAGGGCGAGCTGGATCTGGTGATGACCTCCGATATCCTGCCGCGCAGTGGCCTGCATTATTCGCCGATGTTCGACTATGAAGTGCGTCTGGTGTTAGCACCTGACCATCCACTGGCGGCGAAAACGCGAATTACACCGGAAGATCTCGCCAGCGAGACGCTGTTGATTTATCCGGTACAGCGTAGTCGACTGGATGTCTGGCGGCATTTTCTTCAGCCGGCAGGCGTCAGCCCGTCACTGAAAAGCGTCGATAACACCTTATTGTTGATTCAGATGGTTGCCGCACGGATGGGTATTGCCGCGCTACCGCATTGGGTAGTAGAGAGTTTTGAGCGCCAGGGTCTGGTGGTGACCAAAACCCTGGGCGAAGGCTTGTGGAGCCGACTGTACGCCGCCGTGCGCGATGGAGAGCAGCGTCAGCCAGTTACGGAAGCGTTTATTCGCTCAGCGCGCAATCACGCCTGCGATCATCTGCCGTTTGTGAAGAGCGCGGAGCGACCCACTTACGATGCACCCACAGTGAGGCCAGGATCACCAGCGCGCCTGTAATGAACGTTGGCCAGTGCGGCTGTTGGTGCCAGATAGCCAGGTTTACCAGCAGCCCTGCCGGAACGTGCATATTATTCATAATGCCCAGCGTTCCGGCGTCCACCTGCGTCGCGCCGTAGTTCCACATAAAGTAGCCAATCCCGGAAGCCACCACGCCAAGAAACACCAGAATGCCCCATTGCAACGTGGTTTGCGGCATTTTCTGCGTATTTCCCAGCAAGAACCATGCAATTACCGCCACCAGGAACGCGCCAAGATAGAACCACGCAAAGGCGTTATGCTGCGGCATCGGGCGAGTTTCCATCAGGCGTTTGTAACCCACCATGCCGATGGCAAAAGTGATATTGGAGAGTTGCACCAGCAACAAGCCAGTCCAGAAATGGTCGGTGACCTGATCATAGCGAATAATCCCGGCACCAATCACCGCCAACAAGGCACTAAAAGCATATCCCCAGCGCAGACGGCGCTTACTCATGATGTCATAAATCAGCGTGATGTAGAGCGGCGTCAGTACGGTGAACAGCAGCAGTTCGGAAACCGTCAGGTAGAGATAAGCGCGGAAACTCAGCATATACATCACGCCGAGCTGCATCGCGCCCACCAGCATATACAGGCCGACTGTTTTCAGGCTATTGCCACGGGTACGCAGAAACGGCAGAAAAACGAGTGCCGCCAGGCCAACGCGCACCAGCACCGCAAAATAGCTATCGACGTGCCCCGCAAGGTACTCGCCATAAAAGCTAAAGGAGAAGGCCCACAGAATCGTGGTGATGATAAGTAGCGCCACAATGGAAAACTCTTTGATTAACGGGTATCCATTGTAGCGAAGTATCAGGTTGACAACTGACCAAATAAAGAACGATTACGATAAATAGAGTTTACGCAGATAATGCGGCACCGCGTCGTCGGCATTAGTACCAATCACTTCCAGCTCGGGATGAAGGTCTTTCAGACGCTGGTGCGCACTGCCCATAATGCAGCCTTTCCCCGCCATCGACAGCATTTCGGCGTCGTTCATCCCGTCACCAAACGCAATACAATCCTTCAGGCTGTAGCCCAGTTTCTTCGCCACCGCTTCCAGCGCATGGCCTTTTGAAACGCCGCCCGCCATCACTTCCAGACAGGTTAAGGTAGAGAAACTGACGTTGACGCGATCGCCCCAACGAGCGTTAATCGCCTGCTCCAGCGGCAGCAGTTGTTCATGGGAATCGCAGGTGAAGAACACTTTGCTGACGCCTTCCGGCTCCAGTAATCCAGGCTCATACAGCGCATATTGGAACACCGCTTCTTTAAAAAAGCGCATCTCTTCCGGGCGATGGCGATTCATAAACCATTCGTCGTCGCGATAAACGTTAGTAATGATGTCCGGATTGTCGTTGACTACGCCAAACAGATCGCTGGCAATGTCGCGATCCAGGTTATGAGCAAAAATCAGATTACCATCCAGATCGTGAACGCGCGCACCATTGGAGGTAATCATGTAAGACTTAATCTCCAGATTATCGCGAATTTGCCCCACATCAACGTGGTGACGACCGGTCGCAAACACAAAGTTGATGCCGCGCGCGGTGAGCAGCTTCAGAGTTTCTTTGGCGTAAGGGGATAACGTATGGTCGGGAGAAAGTAACGTGCCATCTAAATCAGACGCAACAACCTGGTACATAAGAAATTTAAACCTCTGTAGAGCGGTTTCCGCTGGGTGAGTTATGCCTGTTGAAAAAATCAACGATGGCGTGGAGTGCGACTGAGCGCATTGCGTCCTTTTCAAAAAGGATCTCATGGTAAGCACCTTTAATTACCAACGGCCGTCCTCCTTCGACAGGATGGCCCGCGGCGGTGCGGAGTTCACAAAAACGGTCATGCATGCGGTTATCCACCACGCGTTCCTCTTCAGCCTGCAAGAGAAGCGTTGGCGTGGCGTCATCACCCGCACCGGCTAACACCTGTTCGCCAGCCAGAATACTTTCGCGTACCCAATGGTAGGTCGGCCCACCGACGCGAATCGTTGGGTCATCAGCATAGAAGCGTAAGTTACGTCGATATCGCTGTCTGCTGTGGGTCAGTACGTTGATAGCAAACGGCAACGCGCGCCAGCGCCCGGTGCCTATTGCATAGCCATCACGGAAACGTGGATGCGCTTCGGCCCAGTTGAGGATCTGCCGTGCCATAAATGACGGCATACGAATCACGATCCCAAACATTGGCGCAGTTAGCGCAATGGCGTCACATACACCTGGATGGCGTTGCAGAAATAATGTGGAGATCGCACCGCCCATCGAATGTGCCAGTATATAGCGTTTACGCCACGGACCGGGCTGAACCTCCTGCTGCCAGAATGCCGCCAGATCATCAACATAATCATTAAAGCGATTAACATGCCCGAGATGCGGATCGGCTAACAGGCGACCGGAACGTCCCTGCCCGCGATGGTCGATGATTAAGACATCAAACCCCAAATGGAACAGGTCGTAGGCCAGTTCCGCATATTTTACGTAGCTCTCAATACGCCCCGGGCAGATGACTACCACCCGGTCATGGTGCTGTGCGCGAAAACGGACAAAGCGCACCGGAATGTCATCCACACCAGTAAACTCTGCTTCATCACGCTGACGCCAGAAATCAGTCAGCGGTCCCAGGGTAAAAGCAGCAAACGCGTTTTCTCTTGTTTCCCAGTCTTTTTGCTGCTGAAACATCGGGTAATCTGCCTCTTAAACCACGTAAAATCGTTTTTTTTAGCGTGCCTGACACAACGCTGCGACAGTAGCGTATTGTGGCACAAAAATAGACACACCGGGAGTTCATCATGACCTTAGAATGGTGGTTTGCCTACCTGCTGACATCGATCATTTTAAGCCTGTCGCCAGGCTCTGGTGCAATCAACACTATGACCACCTCGCTCAACCACGGTTATCGCGGCGCGGTGGCGTCTATTGCTGGGCTTCAGACCGGACTGGCGATTCATATTGTGCTGGTTGGCGTGGGGTTGGGGACGCTATTTTCCCGCTCAGTGATTGCGTTTGAAGTGTTGAAGTGGGCAGGCGCGGCTTACTTGATTTGGCTGGGAATCCAGCAGTGGCGCGCCGCTGGTGCAATTGACCTTAAATCGCTGGCCTCTACTCAATCGCGTCGACATTTGTTCCAGCGCGCAGTTTTTGTGAATCTCACCAATCCCAAAAGTATTGTGTTTCTGGCGGCGCTATTTCCGCAATTCATCATGCCACAGCAGCCGCAACTGATGCAGTATATCGTGCTCGGCGTCACCACTATTGTAGTCGATATTATTGTGATGATCGGTTACGCCACCCTTGCTCAACGGATTGCTCTATGGATTAAAGGACCAAAGCAGATGAAGGCGCTGAATAAGATTTTCGGCTCGTTGTTTATGCTGGTGGGAGCGCTGTTAGCATCGGCGAGGCATGCGTGAAAAATAATGTCGGATGCGGCGTAAACGCCTTATCCGACTTACTCTGAAGACGCGTCTGGCATCACCGCGAAATAATCAAATGAATGCCAAATCCGGCAAATAACGCCCCGGCAAAACCATCAATCCACTTCGCCAGACGTTGATAACCACGGCGCATTTGCGGCAGGGCAAACAGGCTGGCAACGACGGTAAACCACGCCAGTGTTTCGACAATGATCAGCGCAAAAATGCCCCAGCGCGCGGTAGTGCCAACGTTATCACCGACAAACAATGAGAACACCGAGCCAAAGTAGATAATCGCTTTCGGATTAGCGAGATTGGTCAGTAAACCTTTCAGAAAACTGCGCCCGCTTTTCGCCAGCTCAATCTGTGGTGCAGGCGCAGATACAGCCTCTTTTTTCAGTGCACCGCGTAGCATCTGGTAACCCATCCAGCAGAGATACAGGCCACCGCCAACCATAATCAGCGTATGCAGCCAGGCCATTTTTTCGATAATCAAATGCAGGCCAAGCAACGCAATCCCAGCCCAAACCATTACACCGCAGGTAATGCCCAGCACGCCCATCATCGCTTCTTTACGGGAACGACTGACAGCGGTCTGAGAGACAAAAAAGAAATCGGGACCGGGGCTCATAAGCGCCACAATATGCACCATGGCGACGGTGAGAAATAACATCAACATACATTTGACTCGCGGGGGAAACGTTTACGGAGTCTTCATCCTGGCACTTTTTTATGCCGCTGACTACTCTTCGTCGTCGCCGTCAACATGCGCGCGGATAAGCGCCATAAACGGTTTACCAAAGCGTTCCAGCTTGCGCATCCCAACGCCGTTAACGCTGAGCATTTCGCTGGCGGTGATCGGCATCTGTTCAGCCATCTCAATCAAGGTTGCGTCGTTAAACACCACGTACGGCGGGACATTGCTTTCATCGGCAATCGATTTACGCAGTTTGCGTAATTTGGCGAACAGTTTGCGATCATAGTTGCCGCCGAACGATTTCTGCATCGCTTTCGGTTTGAGCGCCACGATACGCGGCACGGCAAGTTGCAAAGAGGATTCGCCGCGCAGCACCGGGCGCGCGGCCTCTGTCAGTTGTAGGGCAGAATGCTGGGCAATATTTTGCGTCACCAGGCCGAGGTGAATCAGCTGGCGGATCACGCTCACCCAATGTTCATGGCTTTTATCACGGCCCATGCCATAGACTTTCAGTTTGTCATGACCATAGTCGCGGATACGCTGGTTATTAGCACCACGAATCACTTCCACCACATAACCCATCCCAAACCGCTGATTCACACGACCAATGGTGGAAAGGGCAATCTGAGCATCGGTTGAACCGTCGTACTGTTTCGGCGGATCGAGGCAGATATCGCAGTTCCCGCACGGCTCCTGACGCCCTTCGCCAAAATAGTTCAGCAATACCAGACGACGGCAAGTTTGCGCTTCGGCAAACGCGCCCATCGCATTGAGTTTGTGGCGCTCGATATCCTGCAACTGCCCCTGCGGCTTCTCTTCCAGACAACGGCGCAGCCACGCCATATCAGCCGGATCGTAAAACAGCATCGCTTCCGCGGGCAGGCCATCACGCCCGGCGCGTCCGGTTTCCTGATAATAGGATTCGATATTGCGCGGAATATCAAAGTGGACCACGAAGCGAACGTTTGGTTTATTGATGCCCATGCCGAACGCCACCGTCGCCACCACAATTTGCAGGTCATCGCGCTGGAATTTTTCCTGCACATCGGCGCGAACATTATTTTCCAGCCCGGCATGATAGGCCGCCGCGCTAATTCCCTTGCTTTGCAGGCGCGCAGCGGTGTCTTCTACTTTCGCGCGGCTGTTGCAGTAGATAATGCCTGACTTACCGCGCTGTTCCTGCACGTAGCGCATCAACTGATCGAGCGGTTTGAACTTCTCCATCAGCATGTAGCGAATATTCGGACGGTCAAAACTGCTGATTTGAATCAGCGGATCGTTCAGCCCCAGCAGGCGCACGATATCCTGGCGCGTGGTGTCGTCGGCTGTGGCGGTCAGCGCCATAAACGGCAGCGTCGGGAACCGCTGGCGCAACTGACCGAGCGCGGCATATTCCGGGCGGAAATCGTGGCCCCATTGGGAGATACAGTGCGCTTCATCGACGGCTAATAACACCGGATTCCAGTGCGCCAGATGCTCAAGAAAGTTATCCAGCATCAGGCGTTCCGGGGCGATATACAGTAAGCGAATTTGCCCGGTGCGGCAGCCTGTCATCACTTCAAGTTGCTGTTCGCGGGTTTGCGTCGAGTTAAGGCACGCCGCCGCCACGCCGTTGGCTTGCAGTTGATCCACCTGATCTTTCATCAACGAAATCAGCGGTGAAACAACCACGGTAAGGCCGTTTAGCAATAAGGCAGGAATTTGATAGCAAAGGGATTTTCCGCCACCGGTGGGCATGACGACCAGGCAATCGCGACCGGAAAGCACAGTGTCGATAATTTCTTCCTGGCCGGGGCGAAACTGTTGGTAGCCAAAGGTTTCTTGTAAAACCTGTTTAGCTCCGGACTCCAGATTCAACACTTCCGCCTGCGCCACATTCACCCCGATTGCCTGAAATAAAAACAGGCGCTATTTTCAGCGCCTGCGCGAGAAACTGCAATGCTTTTAGTCTCTGAGAGGGTAATCCTGGATGCTGGGTTCCAGATTTGCCAACCACTCAACCGTTCATCAAAACAAATCGTTTAGCATAACCCCCACACCGACACGGGTCTGGTTGAAGTTATAGTCGATGAGCGATTCGCCATAGCCGCTGTAAACCTGAGTATAAAGGCGCACATGTTTGGTGATCGGGTAACTTAAGCCTAACTCCGCGCCGCCGTAGCCGGTGTTCCAGTTGTACTGTCCTTTCGCACTGAGCACCGCATCACCGAGGTGATAGCCGATTTTAAGCTGGTAGTAACCCATATATTTGGTGATATCCGGGTTATCGTCAGTATTACCCACCACATACCACGGCTTCACTTCTACCAGCCAGTTACCGTTTTCTGCCATCAGGCGAGTATAAAGGCGGTTCCAGCTGCGGGAGGTCGGGTCGGAACGCCCGTTAGAGTCGTGGTTATACCCCATCTCCACATCGCGCAGCGTCCAACCTGCAAAACGGTAATCGGTGGCAAAACCGAGGAACAATTGCGGTTCGTAGTTGGTTTCACGAAACGGTGAAGACTCTTCGCTATTGGACAGTTGCCACCAGGATTTTTGCGTATAAGACGCACCCAACACCGAGTTCGGGCCTAAAATCCCACGCCACAGCGGAAATGCCAGGCTCAACTGAAACTTTACTTCATCCTTACGCGCATTTTCCGCCCAGTCGTAACTGGCAATCGCTTCTTTATTCAGATCGCTGGTTTGGGTGTAAATGAGGTAGTTGGTGTCATAAGGATAGAGCGTGAACGGATTGTCATGCTCCTGCAGCATATTGGCGATAATACTGCCACGCACCGCTGGCGCGTCATGCACCTCTTTCACCGTTGCCTCTTGTGCATATACTGCCATAGGCAACATAAACACCGGCAACAACCAGCCCTGCAGAGTCCGCATCGGTCGTGTTCTCCGTAACGAATTATTGATAAGGTGAATATTTTTCTGCGGGCTATTTTACATACTTAACTCCATAGCCGTTAGTTATCCCTTCCTAAAGTAGAAACCAACAACAAAGAAGCATAAAATCAACATTTCATTAACCAATGAAGTGTAAGGATGATATGTCTGCCGTACTGACCGCTGAACAAGCCCTGAAATTAGTGGGTGAGATGTTTGTTTATCACATGCCATTTAACCGCGCATTGGGGATGGAACTGGAGCGTTACGAAAAAGAGTTCGCACAGCTGGCCTTTAAAAATCAGCCAATGATGGTGGGCAACTGGGCGCAAAGCATTTTGCACGGCGGGGTCATTGCGTCGGCGCTGGATGTCGCCGCCGGTCTGGTGTGCGTGGGAAGTACCTTAACCCGCCACGAAACCATCAGTGAAGATGAACTACGCCAGCGGCTATCGCGGATGGGGACCATTGATCTTCGCGTTGATTATCTGCGCCCAGGCAGGGGCGAGCGTTTTACTGCTACTAGTAGCCTGTTGCGTTCAGGCAATAAAGTCGCCGTCGCCCGCGTTGAATTACACAATGAAGAACAGCTTTATATTGCCAGTGCCACCGCCACCTATATGGTAGGTTGAAGACATAAAAGCAGGTAAACTGCTGTTACCAATTAAAAATGAGTATTCCCGATGGATGCAAAACAAACGCGGCAGGGCGTATTACTCGCTCTTGCCGCTTATTTTATTTGGGGTATAGCGCCAGCGTACTTCAAGTTGATTTACTACGTGCCCGCCGATGAAATCCTGACGCATCGCGTGATCTGGTCGTTTTTCTTTATGGTGGTGCTGATGAGCATTTGCCGCCAGTGGTCCTATTTAAAAACGCTGATTCAGACGCCACAGAAAATTTTTATGCTGGCAGTCTCTGCCGTGCTGATTGGTGGCAACTGGCTACTGTTTATCTGGGCGGTGAACAATCACCATATGCTGGAAGCGAGCCTTGGTTACTTTATTAACCCGCTGGTGAACATTGTGCTGGGGATGATTTTCCTCGGCGAGCGATTCCGCCGGATGCAATGGCTGGCGGTGATTCTGGCGATATGTGGCGTGTTAGTCCAGCTGTGGACTTTTGGTTCGCTACCTATTATCGCGCTGGGACTGGCATTTAGTTTTGCCTTCTACGGTCTGGTACGCAAGAAGATTGCCGTTGAAGCGCAAACCGGCATGTTAATCGAAACCATGTGGCTGCTGCCCGTGGCGGCAATTTACCTGTTTGCTATTGCCGACAGCTCAACCAGCCATATGGGGCAAAACCCGATGTCGCTGAATTTACTGCTGATCGCCGCCGGTATTGTCACTACCGTACCGCTGTTGTGTTTTACCGCCGCTGCCACGCGCTTGCGTCTCTCAACGTTAGGCTTTTTCCAGTACATTGGCCCGACGCTGATGTTCCTGCTGGCTGTGACGTTTTATGGTGAAAAACCGGGTGCCGATAAGATGGTGACTTTCGCCTTTATTTGGGTGGCGCTGGCAATTTTTGTGATGGATGCGATTTATACGCAGCGTAGAACGTCCAAATAAAAAATAAATATATTCTGAAAAAATATGCCGACTCTTGCATGAGAGTGGGCATATTGCCATGCTGACCGGAGACTCATACAAGGATGTAAAATTTATGTTACGTATATTTATCCCAACATCTAACGGTAAGATTTCCAGACGTCGTTATATATTTTCATTTATTTTAATAAATTTCATTTTTGCCTTTCTTATTATCTTTTTTAACGATGGAGAAGCAGGCTTTCTTGTTATAGTCTCTACCATCGTACTCCATTATCTCGTCATCAACATGAATTGCCAGCGACTCCGTGATAGTGGTTTCATCTATATAAAAACTTATGTTTTTGGTACATTAGCAGTATATATCATCTCTATCATCACAATGATAGCCGAAGATTTTGCCTGTTCAGGCAATGGTTCGATGATTTTTTTGATTTGTTATTTTTCCACTTTCAGTATGCTAATGCTTGCACCTACTGATTCATCAAAACAATAGTTATGGAGTATTTATGAGTAAGGAATATATGAACGATGGTTCATTAAGTGAAAAATGGAAATACCGATTTAATTTTTATGATCAACATGGTTTTCCTGGATTCTGGGGGGCAACACCAGAATATAAAGCAGCATTTAAAGCATTAAAAGTAAGACAACGCTTAACTATTCAAATGAATTTCATTGCTTTCTTCTGTTCCTGGATATATTTATTTGTCCTGGGGTTATGGAAAAAAGCAATTATAGTTCTATTACTTGGTATTCTATCTCTATTTGTTGGTGCACTAATTGGCGTTAACATTCTGGGAATTGCCGTAGCAGCCTATGTTGCTGTTAACACGAACAAATGGTTCTATGAGAAAGAGGTAAAAGGGTTAAATACCTGGAGCCTTTGAATAACAGGTGGCTTAGCCAGACTAAGCCACCGCTCTCGTTTTTTACAACCAGTTCTTCCGCTTAAAGTACAGATACGGTGCCAGGCCCGCGAGGATCATAAAGATAATCGCGCCTGGGTAGCCGAAACTCCACTTCAGTTCTGGCATAAACTCAAAGTTCATCCCGTAGCTGGAGGCAACCAGCGTTGGCGGCAGGAACACGACGGATACCACCGAGAAAATTTTGATGATGCGGTTCTGCTCGATGTTGATAAAACCCATTGCCGCCTGCATCAGGAAGTTCACCTTCTGGAACAGGGATTCGTTATGCGGCAGCAGGGATTCGATATCTCGCAGGATTTCACGCGCCTGCTCCAGTTGCCCACCCGGTAAACGCGCTTTACGCACCAGGAAGTTGAGCGCACGCTGGGTATCCATCAGACACAGGCGCACTTTCCAGCCGATATCTTCCAGTTCCGCCAGAGTGGAGAGCGCCTCGTCGTACTCATCGCCCTGATGCCCTTCCATAATCACCCGGCTCAACTGCTCCAGGTCGCTATAGATATTTTCAATTTCATCTGCCAACTGTTCGATTTTGGTTTCGAACAGATCCAGCAGCAGCTCGTAGGCGTTACCGTCCACCATCGACTGGCTACGGGCACGCATACGATACAGACGAAAAGCGGGCAGTTCACGCTCACGCAGAGTAAACAGACGACCATCACGGATGGTAAATGCCACAGTGGAGTTACCGGCGTGATCTTCCGCATCTTCAAAGAAGAAGAAGGAGTGAATATGCAGGCCGTCGTCGTCTTCAAAGAAACGTGCCGATGCTTCGATGTCTTCCAGTTCCGGGCGGGTTGCCAGGCTCTGACCAAGTTCAGATTGTACGCGCAGTCGCTCGTCGTCGTCCGGTTCGACAAGATCAATCCATACTGCATTTACAAGGGGTTGTGACTCTTCGACTTCCAGCCGGGTCAGTCGGTTATTTTCCAGTTGAAATGCGCTCAGCATGACCGGGACTCCCAATGCTTAAAATATCGGACAGTTCGGTGGGCACACAGAAACAAATTGGGTTTCAGACCATTAAACAGCCTGACTCAGCGCGACGGGAAAAATTGAGGTCGCTGACAACCGCTAAGGCTATCAGCAAAAAGGGATAGCCTTAGGAGTTGATCCTGGATGACAGGATAGTGAGCCAGTATCTACTGGGTGTGTCCAAGGCGAATGTCCTCTTAGAGTGATCGTGCGCGCATGTTACGCCAGCAAAATTTTGCCGTCAACACGCAACAGAACACCACAGAACAATAGTTGAACTTCGCGCTTTTTGGTACTCGTCAAGGTCGCTAACAGGATAAAAAAATCCCACATCCAGGACCTATAATGGCGCATCGGCTACTCATTGGTAAAGGAATGATCACCTTGAATCTCAAACGGATTTTTCTCGCCCTCACCTTACTTCCCTTGTTTGCTGTTGCCGCTGATGATTGCGCACTCTCAGATCCGACGCTGACCGTACAGGCGTATACCGTTAATCCTCAAACAGAGCGGGTGAAAATGTACTGGCAAAAAGCCAATGGCGAAGCGTGGGGAACGTTACATGCTCTGCTGGCGGATATGAATAGTCAGGGTCAGGTGCAGATGGCGATGAACGGCGGCATCTATGATGAAAGCTATGCGCCGCTCGGTTTGTACATCGAAAACGGTCAGCAGAAGGTGGCGTTAAATCTCGCTTCAGGTGAAGGGAATTTCTTTATCCGTCCTGGCGGCGTGTTTTATGTCGCGGGAGATAAAGTCGGCATCGTTCGTCTGGATGCCTTCAAAACCAGTAAAGAGATTCAGTTTGCGGTGCAGTCAGGGCCAATGTTGATGGAAAACGGTGTAATTAATCCGCGTATTCATCCCAACGTCGCCTCAAGCAAAATTCGTAACGGTGTTGGGATTAATAAACATGGGAACGCCGTGTTTTTGTTGAGCCAGCAGGCAACAAATTTTTATGATTTTGCCTGTTATGCCAAAGCGAAACTGAACGTTGAGCAGCTGCTTTATCTTGATGGCACGATTTCACATATGTATATGAAAGGCGGGGCAATCCCGTGGCAACGCTATCCTTTTGTCACCATGATTTCCGTCGAGCGGAAAGGTTAAAACGATAGTTTTGTGTCAGATACTGAAGATGGCGCAGATGCCGGATGCGGCGTAAACGCCCTATCCGGCCTACATGACGTTGCAATTTATTGAATCTGAATGATTTTTTAGGCCAAATAAGGTGCGCAGCACCGCATCCGGCAACGTTACACCGACTCCAGCCGGGCGTAAGCTGCCACCAGCCATTTGATTCCCTGGCCCTGGAATGCCACCTGCAAACGGCTATGTTCACCGCTGCCTTCCATATTGACGATGGTGCCTTCACCAAACTTAGCGTGGCGTACACGCTGGCCGAGCTTGTAGCCGCTGTCGTTCTCGACCATCGGCGTACCCATCCGCTGATGGCTGACCGGGCGGCTTACCGTGGCGCGCAGGCGCACCTCTTCCACACACTCTTCCGGCAGCTCGCCAATAAAGCGCGACGGGCGATGGTAAACCTCTTTGCCATACAGACGGCGAGTTTCCGCGTAGGTCAGCGTCAGTTTCTGCATCGCGCGGGTTACGCCAACGTAGGCCAGACGGCGTTCTTCTTCCAGACGCCCGCCTTCATCCAGCGACATCTGGCTTGGGAACATGCCCTCTTCCATACCGACGATAAACACCTGCGGGAACTCCAGACCTTTCGCCGAGTGCATGGTCATCAGTTGTACCGCATCCTGCCAGGTATCCGCCTGCCCTTCGCCTGCTTCCAGCGCCGCATGGGATAGGAACGCCTGCAGCGGCATTAAATCTTCGTCTTCTTCGTTGTAGCTGAACTGGCGCGTTGCCGTCACCAGTTCCTCTAAGTTTTCGATACGCGTCTGACCTTTTTCGCCCTTCTCCTGCTCGTACATGGTACGCAGGCCGGAGTCTTTAATTACCCGGTCAGTCTGTACATGCAGCGGCATATCGGCAGTTTCCTGCGCTAAGGCGTCGATCAGTTCCATAAACCGCTGTAAGGCGCTGGCAGCACGTCCGGCGAGGGCTTTTTCCTGCAACAGTTCACGACATGCCTGCCAGAGTGTTAACTGGCGATCGCGCGATGTCTGACGTACCACGTCCAGCGTCCGGTCACCAATACCCCGCGTTGGCGTATTCACCACACGCTCAAAGGCCGCGTCGTCGTTACGGTTGGCAATCAGGCGCAGATACGAGAGCGCATCTTTGATTTCCTGGCGTTCGAAGAAGCGCATCCCGCCGTAAATACGGTACGGCATACTCGCCTGCAACAGTGCTTCTTCCAGCACACGCGACTGGGCGTTACTGCGGTAGAGAATGGCGCACTCGGCAAGCGCCCCGCCGTTGTCCTGCCAGGTTTTGATGCGGTTAACCACAAAACGCGCTTCATCGAGTTCGTTAAAAGCGCAATAGAGGGAAATAGGCTCACCGTCCGCGCCATCGGTCCACAGTTTTTTACCCAGACGCCCGTTATTGTTTTCAATCAGGGCGTTAGCGGCGCTCAGAATATTGCTGGTAGAGCGGTAGTTTTGCTCCAGACGAATAGTTTCGGCACCGGGGAAATCATTAAGGAAACGCTGAATATTCTCCACCTGCGCCCCGCGCCAGCCGTAGATTGACTGGTCGTCATCACCGACGATCATCACTTTGCCGGTGTCGCCCGCCAGCAGGCGGATCCACGCGTACTGAATGTTGTTGGTATCCTGGAATTCGTCCACCAGGATATTGGTAAAACGTTCGCGGTAGTGTTGCAGGATATGCGGCTTGTTAAGCCACAACTCGTGAGCGCGCAGCAGCAGCTCGGCGAAGTCCACCAGGCCCGCGCGGTCACACGCTTCCTGATACGCCTGATACACCTTCTGCCAGGTCTGCTCCACCGGATTACCGTAGCTTTGAATATGATGCGGACGCAGGCCTTCATCTTTCTGGCTGTTGATGTACCACATTGCCTGCCGCGGCGGCCACTGCTTCTCGTCGAGGTTCATGGCTTTGATCAGACGCTTAAGCAGGCGTAGCTGGTCTTCACTGTCGAGGATCTGGAAATCCTGCGGCAGATTGGCGTCCATATGGTGCGCACGCAGCAAACGGTGCGCCAGCCCGTGGAAGGTGCCGACCCACATACCGCCCTGGCTCGTGCCCATCAGTTGCCCGATACGATGACGCATCTCCGCCGCCGCTTTGTTGGTAAACGTCACCGCCATAATCGAGTATGGCGAGCAGTTTTCCACGCTCATCAACCAGGCGATACGATGCACCAGTACGCGCGTCTTACCACTGCCCGCGCCCGCCAGCACCAGAAGGTTGCTGCGTGGCGCGGCCACCGCTTCGCGCTGTTTGTCATTAAGGCTGTCGAGCAGGTAAGAAACGTCCATTGGCACCGCCGCGTAAAAATAGGTTGGGCGGAGAAGCGCAACGCCCTCCGCCAAAAAGCTGGGTATATATACAGATTTGCTGATTATATCAGCGAGGTCAGAGATGCCAACCGGGAAATTTCCAGATGCGGCAGTAAACGGCTGTCCCAGGTTTGCATCAGATCGCCATTTTCCGGTCTGATCCAACAAGCCTGCATTCCGCTGCGAATTGCCCCACCCACGTCAGTGGTGAGATCGTCCCCAACATGTAAGATCTCGCCGATCGGCACGTTGAGTTTTTCCGCAGCCAAAAAGTACATATCGCTGAACGGTTTTGAGCGCCCGTGCGGGCCAGCGCGCAGCACAAACTCAAAATAATCCCCCAAACCAAACAGCTCCGGCTGGGCGTTACCGTTGGTGATCGCCACCAGCGGCCATTTCTTCGCCAGCTGTTTTAAGGTGTCGTGAGTTTGCTGCGGGACGTCGATTCGGCTGCGCCATTTGGCAAAGTTGATCATTGCTGCGTGTGCGCCTGCACTGGCTTCTTCGGCACTCAGCCCGGCGTCGAGCATCGCTTGTTCAATCGAACGAAAACGCCAGCGCGTCACGTCGTGATAAATCTCGGGTTCCGCTTCCCGTACCGCCTGGCGCAGGCGTTGCAGATCTTCATTCTGGAAGCTGCGCAGCGCCGGATGATAATTTTGCACAAAGGTAAGCGCCTCTCGCTCGGTGCGCAAAATCACCGGACGGTTATCGTAAAGGGTATCATCCAGGTCAAAGGTGAGCGCCGAGATGCGCCCCAAAGGCCGGTAAAAACGCATTATTTCCCCCGTTTGGCGCGTGGATGCGCCGCATCGTACACCGAGGCAAGGTGTTGAAAATCAAGATGAGTATAGATTTGCGTGGTGGAGAGGTTGGCATGACCCAGCAGCTCCTGCACACCACGAAGATCGCCGCTCGACTCCAGCATATGCGTGGCGAACGAGTGACGTAATTTATGCGGATGAACGTGATTATTCAGCCCTTGTTTTATGCCCCATTCGGCAAAGCGTTTCTGCACATTACGCGCGGAGATACGCTTGCCCAGTTTCGACAGAAAAAGCGCGTCGTCTTCGCTACCAAACAGGTCGCGCAAATCAAGCCAGTGCTCAATCCACGCCACAGCGTTGCGACCAATCGGCAGGCGGCGCTCTTTGCTGCCTTTCCCCATAACCCACACTTCACCAGACTCCAGGTCGAGGTGTTTAATATCCAGCCCCACCAGCTCAGAAAGACGCAGACCCGCGCCGTACATCACTTCCAGCATTGCACGGTCGCGTACAGCGAGGGGATCATTGATATCAATATCCAGCAGCCGATTCATATCGTCGACGTCGATGTTTTTCGGCAGATGACGCGGCGCTTTCGGTGCCGAAACACCTTTCGCCGGGTTAGCTTTGAGTTCGTTCTGGCTGACCAGCCAGTCAAAAAAGCTACGTAGCGCAGAAAGCCGTAACGCCAGACTTGCTGCTCCCAGCCCTTTACGGCGACTGCGTACAGCAAAATTGCGCACCATCGTCACATCACATTGCTGCCAGCTTTGCAGGCCGTTTTCGCTGGCAAAATTGATGATCGCCTCAAGCTGACGCTGGTAGTTAAGCAGGGTTATCGGGCTAAGCTGGCGCTCCACGCTCAGATAACGTAGGTAGCGTTCTACATCGGTGTGTAAATCGGTCATACGCGTTCAATCCAACGCTCCAGAAGCTCCGGCAACATCAGCGCAATTTCATGAAGTAACTGCGTTCCTTGCCCTTGTTGATAGTGACTGGCATCGCGACTGGTAAACAGCACGACACCCAAATCAGCATCGCTTCCCAGCATCGACATCGCCACCGATCCCACCGCTTTCGCTTCCGGTAGCACCACCAGCAGCTCTGGTCCGTTAAGCGGCCCAAGATAGTGCTGTTCCTGCCCCAAACGCTGAATACGCAGCGGTTCGAAAGACTGACGGCTTAATGCCAGATGAGTGTGGTTCGACGGCGCACCTAAGCGCCAGCGATCCGGAAACAGGCGCAGACTCGCACCTGCCAGGCCGAGATCGCGCGCCCAGCGGTGAAAGCGCATCAGCATATCGTCGAGACTGCTGGCGGCGGTGAGACTGCGCTGCAGGTAGAGTAGGCGATAAAACAGGCCTTCGTTGGCGATAGCCTGTTCCATCAACAGCGCCATGTTCTCTTCCAGAACATGAATATGATTACGTGCGCGGGCCATGTGCCACTCGACCAACGAAACGGTGCCGCGTACCGGATGCGGCACACGTATCGCTTCTACTGCGCGCGCATTACGGATAAAAAACTCAGGATTTTTAATCAGATAATCGACAACCGCCCGGTCATCAAGCTCCGTGAGTGTTTCCTGCAGTTCTTCCCCTGGTTGCTTCATAGATGAATAAATCCGTCGTAGACATGTACCGCCGGGCCAGTCATATATAACGGGTGACCCGGACCTTTCCAGGCGATATCAAGACGACCGCCGGGGAGTTCCACGCGTACTTCTTCGGCCAGCAAACCTTGCTGAATCCCTACTGCAACCGCCGCACACGCGCCGCTGCCGCAGGCCTGGGTTTCTCCTGCCCCACGCTCATAAACGCGTAAACGAATATGCTCGCGCTTAACCACTTGCATAAAACCGATATTGGCGCGCTCCGGAAAACGCTCGTGGCTTTCCAGAACAGGACCAAGCGTTTCTACCGCCGCGGTATCGACATCATCGACCTGAATCACGCAATGCGGATTTCCCATCGACACCACGCCGCATAAGATTGTCTGCTCGGCGGCGCGCATAATATAGGTCTTTTCCGCTTTGTTAGCGCGAAACGGCACGGCGGAAGGTTCGAAGTTGGGTTCGCCCATATTTACGCGGACCAGATCATCATCGGTGACGGTCAGAACCATCCGCCCGTTGGCGGTGCTGACGCGGATATCACGCTTATTGGTCAGTCCTTTCAGACGCACAAAACGGGCAAAGCAGCGCGCACCGTTGCCGCACTGCGCCACTTCACTGCCATCAGCATTGAAAATGCGATAGTGAAAATCCAGTTCAGGATCATACGGCGGCTCAACCACCAGCAGTTGGTCAAACCCTACCCCCAGGTGCCGATCAGCCAGGCGACGAATCAGCTCCGGTGAAAAAAAGACATTCTGCGTTACCGCGTCGACGACCATAAAATCGTTGCCAAGGCCATGCATTTTCGAGAACTGCATCATTTACTCCAATCACGCGGGTACAGAAACTGACTTTTAGTAATTCACCTGGGATGGACCATCGCCAGTGGCGCGATCGTTTTTATCCGGCACCGTGGATTGCGTTTGCGTCTCTACCGGTTTGGTCGGCGGCGGTGCGTTTTTATCTGCAGGCGGGAAATAGAGCGGACCTTTCAGACCGCAGCCCGTCAGGCTGAAGAGAGTAAGTAATACAGTGAGTGCCTTAAACACGTTTTTCATTATGGATTGCCTGTAAAGTTCATCGCTTTCTGCTTTCTATCATCGCAGGAGAAGACGTAAAAGCAAGCGTTTAGCGACTCTTTATGAAGTCTGAAAAGTGAGGAAATGCTGCGAGTATAACGCTTACTCGTGGGGATTTATGTTTTGCTGGTAGTTTCGTGATCGGCACCTCGCGCCAGGATGGCTTTATGCACTATCGCAATGTGGTTTGTTTGTTGGCTTGTTCGTTGTTCTTATCGTCGGCATGGAGCTTTTAAAAGAGTGGCGCACCATGCAATTTTGTTGTCTGACCTTAGTCGCCAGTGACATACAACTTTGCCAACCTGGTGATAAGAGGGAATAAAATCTGATGGGGCTATTTACCCAACTGGAAAAATTTGACCAAAAGCTTACGCGCGGTTATGCCCGGTGGGGGCGCTGGGTATGGCGGACGTTAATTGTCGTTCCGGTACTGGTCGTGTTGTGGAATATAGGACAGGCAGTATGGGGAGGACCAAGAGGTGGAGTGATTCTGGAAATCCACAGTGAAATTGACCGCCCGATACTGGGATTCAGTGTTAACGGCGTGGCGGGCGCGAATGCTTTTGCAAATGGTGGCGGTTCAACAACCTGTTGTGGTGATGTTAGTGGGGATACGGCAGAGGTTATCTGGACATTAAGTACTACTCGTACACAGTATAATGCTGGAATGCGTCTGGAGAAACGGAATATGACGTTACCTCTCCCCAAAAGAGAATGGGGAGAAGATTTTCTGCATGTGCATTTTATGCCTGGCGATAAAGTGCTGCTGGGGTGGAGTAAAGATTCTTTTTCTCCGTATGAAGATCTTCACAATGGGGGGTACAAGACCCGCGTTCGGCAGGATGTGAAAGATAAACTTTATGCCACAGGAAAAATGAATTGATAGATTTCTATAAAAATCACGTTCGGCAGAAAGCGTAATAATGTGGGGAATGTTAGATACCGATGGTGGGACCTGGGTACAACTCGCGAAAGACAATAAAGTAGGCAACGGGGGCAGAGCCGCATGTTGAAACCCTTCCCGGCGTCAATCCGGAATATTTTAACGTGATCAGTCACACCATGGCGCAGTACCTCGTATTTATATCGCGAATGGAAACATCACGTTTACCCAGCAACTATCAGAAAATAGCAATGACCTTTATGGATTCTGAAAAGTGACGATTTGCCGCAAAAGTTACGCTTACGTGCGGGGAATTATGTTCTGCTGGTAGTTTCGTGATCGGCACCTCGCGCCAGGATGGCTTTATGCACTATCGCAATGTGGTTTGTTTGTTGTCTTGTTCATTGTTCTTATCATCGGCATGGGGATGTCGGCTTGATGAGCCGGAACATAATATTTACCAGAAACAAGGAAAAGGCGTGGTGTACCTGCGCCCTTATGAAAAGACCAATCTTTCGCTACCGCAGATTAACTACAAGCGTCTGCGTCTGTTACCGAATTTGTTAATTGACCCAACAAAACTGAAGGATTGGGAAACGGTGCCCCCGGCTACTGATCTCACGACAGACGTTGTCTACAGCGGCGCAAACGCAACTCTTCCCCATTACTCTTACTATAGCGATGGTCGCGCTATTCTCTACGCTGGCGAGATTGTGCAAAACCCTCCAGGCACACCGCCAGTCGATATCTCGTCATTTCAGGCATGGGGTGATTTTGCCGCAGATAAGTACAGCCTCTATTACGAAGGCAAACGCACCGATAGCAACCAGCAACTAAACCGCCGAACGTTGCGTCAGGTAGAATTTAACCCGCAATGGAAACCAGACTGGCTAGGTTTGATTCTCCGTGACAAGCATTATCTTTACGCAAATGGTCAGCGCCTTGATGATCCTGACACCTTTACGGTACTGGCACAAAAATCATGGGATCAGCGCGGTAAATTCTCTACAGCATTCAATCCCTGCCTTCCTGCCCCATTTGGCCCCTGGGATACCCTGGCTCGTACACGGACCAAAATCCTGATCAACAGCGAACAGCTTGATGCCGACCCGAACACCTTTTCCGTCGTACGCTGGATGCCCGGCTCACTCTTGACCTGGCGTGATAAAAACGGGCTACAGCGTAAAGTCCTCGACAAGGAAAATCTGGCGTGGGATGAAGATTTAACAAAGCACTGTCTGGATTTTTCTCTGCTGGAAAAGAAAGTGTTCTGGCGTAAAGGGCCTGCTTGTAAACAGGAAGAATTACCCGGACTCGATCCGGAACAGTTTCACCCCATCAGTGATGCTGTCGCCCAGTATCAGGACTCGCTTTATACCATCATCGAAACAGAGTCTGGTGACCGCAAGCTGGAGATCGTGAAACTTGATGATCCCAATCTTATTATCAACAAACGTTTCAACGCCGGGAAACGCCACGGCTATTTACTTACGCGTGCCGAAGGGTGGCCATACCATTCCGGTTTACACGTGTTTGAATCTGACGGACCGCTGATCTTACTGGATAACCACTCTCCGGATGAACGCGAAGCCCATCTTAATGACCATCCCTTTTTGCGCAGATGGTATGCCCGCGATAACCGCTACGTTTACAGCTTTGATGGCGCGCAGCTCTGGCGATACCGCACCGCTGATCCGAAACAAGTTCGCTTAATCTGGAAGGAACAACATTCGGGATATGGCTATGGCGTAAATTACAAAACGGGATATCTGGACGGAAAAATTACTGATGACGGCGAATTTATTCCTGCCCCGCGCAATGAGGCGACAAAATGAATGGTCAAATAATCACAGTTGCACTCATCCTGTTGGGGCACATATTTCTGACGCCTGCTGTACAGGCCATAGGGTTCGACTATTACAATGATCACGGTGTTATGTCTTACGGTAAAGGTTATGGGGAGGATGAGAAAATCATTGCCCAATTTCCGAAGATGAACAGAGCCGATTTGCGCCTTGTGACAAATATATCCGGGGAGCGGGAGTTGGTGGAAGGCTATATACCCACCGATGAAATAAGCATAAAAAATGAGGAATACCACTGGGTGACAGACGGCCGCGTTATTCTCTGGCGTGGCAAAATCGTTAGCAATCCACCGGGAACCCCCACTGTCGATATTGCCAGCTTTCAGGCTATGGGCCGCTTCGCGGTCGATAAATATAGCCTCTATTTTGACGGACAGCGCACCGAAAGTAATAGCGGCGCGTCACGTGTTGATCTGGCGACACTAAAAGCTATCGAAGGTAACTCTACCACGCTGATGGATAGTAAAAATCTCTACTTGTCCGGTCGACGTCAGGGGAGCAGCAGTGATGTGGTGATGCTGCCAACTTACTGATTTAGTGTATGATGGTGTTTTTGAGGTGCTCCAGTGGCTTCTGTTTCTATCAGC